>JBBRUE010000559.1:0-5200 GCA_038248085.1 Myxococcales bacterium
CGCGCCGGCCGACGTCTTCGAGGGCTCTCCGGCAGCCCTCGACGCCTCGGCCTCGACGGATCCCGACGGAGATCGCCTCCAGTTCAGTTGGAGCGTCTTCAGCACGCCCCTCAACGGCGGGGCGGGCTTCACGAACCAGACGCCCGACGGCAAGGTCGAGTTCACGGCGACGCTGCCCGGCGTGTACGTGGTCATGCTGACGGTGGGCGACAGCGTCGGCAACTCGAGCAGCACCACCCGGGCCATCACCGTGACCCGGGCCACCTCGTTCGTGAAGGTGTCCGGTGACGCGACGACGGCGGTGGTGAACGTGCCCTTCGCCGTGCCGATGACCATCGAGGCGCGCATCGGCACGACGGTGGTGCCGAACGCCGAGATCAGCTGGCGCGTGCAGGGGGCGAGCTTGATCTCGAGCATGACGAAGACCGACGCCGCGGGCCGCGCGGTGGCGTTCGTGCGCGCCGGCCGCCTGAGCGGCTTCGGCAAGCTGACCGCCTGGCTGACGGCGGCGCCGAGCGTGACCACCACCTTCGACTTCACGATGACCGCGGGGCCGGCCACCATGGTGACGCTCTACGCGCCGGTCGTCGACGCGACCGCGCCCGGGCTGCTCGTGCAGGTCCGCGCCACCGACCAGTTCGGCAACCTGGCGACCGACGCCGCGACCGCGACGCTCCCGTTCCAGCTCTCTGTCAGTGGCTTCTCGACGACGCTCTTCGATGCGGCGGTCGCCAACAGCAAGGGCACGCTCACCAGCGGCGGCGGCACCCAGGTCATCCAGGGCGCCCTGGTCGCCGGTGAATTCGAGATCCTGGTGAAGGAGACCCGCAACACCGCGGTCGGGTTGGTCCTCCAGCCTGTCCCGTCGTCCGTCGCCAACTTCCCGGTACCCTTCTCGGCCTGGACCAACTCGCTGACAGAAGACGCCGAGAACACGACGCTGAACGGGTGGAGCTCGAGCGCCAGCGGTTCGCGGACATGGGACGTGAAGAAGGGGCTCTCGGCCTCGGGGCGTCGATCATTCTCCGTCGAGCGATTGCCGGGTGAGCAGCTGTTGCTCAACAGCTACGCGTCGCTCTCCAAGGGCCTGTCGGCCACCAGCAGCACCGTCAAGATGACGATGAAGCACCAGCTGGTGAACCCGAGCGCCACCAACACCCGGGCGAAGTGCTCGGCCCACGCCACGGCGCAGGTGTGGCTGAAGAGCTGCACCGGCATGTCGTGCGGCTCGTCGCAGCTGCTCGTGCCAACCGACGGCTACGAGTACTTCGACAGCTGCGATGGCCAGCCGGGCTTCGCGAGCACCGTGGGCACCGGGTTCGTCACCCGCACCTTCGACCTGTCGGATGCGGTGGCCGCGGGCAACTCGATCGTCAACTTCGCGCTGTCGAACAACATGGGAGTGTCCACGCCCAACCCGTCGACGCCGAATGAGACGGCCAGCTGGGCCATCGACGACGTGCAGGCCTTCACCCTCGGAGCTCCGAATAATGGCGGCATCAGCATGAACACCTTCATCCTCGCGGGGCCGCTCTCGGCCTACGCCTGGAACCAGCCTGACTACGGCAACGTCGCCTATGGCTCGTGCACCACCGGCGTGCCTTCATCCCTGGGGGTGACGTTGCGTGGGCAGGACCTCCGCGGAAACGTGGCGCGAGGAGCCGATGATGTTCTCCACTTCAGCTGGGCCGGCGCGCTCTTCCTCTACAGCCTGTCGTCGGGACAGGTCATCGGAGTGCCAGGCACTCGCAGCGTCGACCTGCAGCCGGTCAACTCTCTCCTGAGCTTCGGCTTCGGGACCGGAGGTGTCGTGGGGGCGACCACGTTGACCGTGGCTGACCAACGGACCCAGGGCGTCACGTTGCCGGCGGCGGTCCCCTTCACGTTCCAGTCGCTCACCTGCCACAACAACGGCTACGGAGGGGTGTGGAGTGACACGACGCCGATCAACACCTTCACGCAAGCGCAGGCCACGCGCGCGTGCGAATCGAAGGACGGCATCGGCAGCTGCGTGTTCGGCAACAACCGGGTGATCAGCACGGCGGTGGCGGGGTGCGGATTGGGTTCGCAGTGGATCGTCACCACCAACACCCAGGTCGACGTCTGCGGCGGCTCGAGCACGTTGACCGCTGGCCAGGCGATCAACGCCCGCTATCTCAGCACCTGCAGCTGCGCTTCCATCGTTCCCGCAAGCCCGACGGCGACCATCAACGTCTCCGTCGCCGGCGCCTGGAACTGATTCACCGCTGAGTTCGGCGCTCGAGCTGCTCCCTCTCCCCGCGAAAAGTGGGGAGAGGGCCAGAGCCTCAGTTCTTCGCGGCGACGTCGGCGCTCAAACCAGCCACCCACACCTTGTGCTCGTTGCCGTAATACAAATACGCGCGGCTCGCGGGCCCGACGTATTTCCCCGGCACCGACGCCACCAGCGACAGCGGCACGCGCACCTGCTGCTTCGGCGTCATGCCCCGCCAGTACAACACCACGTCACGGCCCATGATCTCGTACGCGTCGATGGTCCTGGCCTTCACCAGCTCCTTGAGCTGATCAATGCGCGGCTCGAGGCCCCCGGGCACGCCGACGATCGCCACCACGGTGGGCAGCTGCGCGTCGGTGAGGTTCGTCACCCGCGCGGTGGCCTCGACCACGTCGCCTTCCGACAGCGCCGCCTTCCCGAGCGCGACCTCGAGCCCGACCTTCGTCTCGGGCGAGCTCTCGGGCTTGACGCGGTAGCTCCGCACGACCATCGACCACGGCAGCTGCCCGCCGCCCTCCTGCTGCAGCTCGAGCACGTGGGCGCCTGAGCCGAGCAGCTCCGACGCGTCGGGGAGCTCGAGCTCGGTCTGCGTGGTGCCGTCGTACTTCACGGCGGCGCCGAGCGGCTTCCCGTCGACGAACAGCTTCACGCTGCCGGGCTTGCGCGAGGCCGAGCGCACGCGGTCGTATTCGAGCACCGCGCGCAGGGCGAGCACGGTGCTCTGGGTCGCGCCGTAGCTCCCGTCCTTGCTGGCCTCGGAGAGCCCCTTGATGGCCTTCTCGACCTGGGGCACGAACTCGTTCCCGGCCTGGAGCCACGCCAGCGTCGCCAGCGAGGTGGTCTCGATGGCGAGCGAGATGCCGGTGCTGCCGACGATGCTCTGCGTGCCACCGGCGACGAAGCCCTTGTCGTCCTGCTTCTCGGCGAGCTTCTTCATCAAGGTCTTCGCGGTCGCCGCGTCACCGCTCAACTGCGCGACGTTCGCGGCGACGGCGACGACGTACGAGTTGGCGCTGGCGAGGCCGGCGTCCTTCACGCGCTTGACCTCGGCGCCGAGGTCCTTCTGGCCCGACTGCAGCAACGCCCAGGTGATGTACGCGTCGGAGGTGTCCTTGTCTTCGATCCACGTATGGAGAGCGCGGCGCTTGCGCTCGAACCCGCCCTTGCCGTCGCGCTGGTTGAGGAGCCACGACTTCGAGCGCGCGAGCATGTCGGCGTCGACCTGGCGGACCTTCGACATGTCGGTGAACTCGAGGATGCCGTAGGCGGTGAGCGCCTCGTGGCCGGGGTCTTCGCCAAACCACTCATACCCCTTCTGTTTGCACTCAAAGCCAGTCAACCGCTTGTAGCCGCGCTCCAGCTTGTCCTGTGCATCCTTGACGACGACCGGGTCGGCGCCGGTGTGGGTATTGAAATACTGCAGGGCCATGGTCATCGGGTACACGGTAGACGAGGTCTGCTCGAAGCAACCCGAGGGCTCGCGGATCATGCTCTTGAGGGCGCTCGACAGGTTCCCCGCGGGCGAGGGGTAGATGACGATGCGGGTCGTGACGCTGCCGGGCACGGTGTCGGGGGCGAGGGTGACCTCGTACTTCGCCTTGCCGTTGGTGGTGAGGAGCCCGCCGCCACCCTGCTGCACGGGGAAGCCCTTCGGCTTGATGCTCAGGTCTCGGGTGACGATGTCTGAATAGCCGCCGGCCTTCGCGTCGAGGGTGAGCGAGGTGGTGTGGCTCTTCGGGCCGATGGTGAGCTCCACGACGCGGCGGGCGCGCTCGTCGGCCTTGAGCGCGAAGTTCGCCGGCGCGGTGAAGCGGAGGTCGGCCTTGGTGGTCAGCGACATCGAGACGCCGCTGAGGGGCTCGCGGGTGCCGTTGATGAAGGCGATGGGGAGGCGGATGACGTCGCCCTCGGTCACCTCGAGCGGCAGCTTGGGCTCGACGTAGAAGGGCTTCACCGACTCGAGCTTCACGTCGGTCGAGCCGAGCACGCCGCCGCTGGTGTACCCGCCGGCCGCGGCGCGGAAGGAGGTCACCGCGTCGCTCATGCCGAACTTCACGACGGCCTCGCCGTTGGCGTCGGTCTTCGTCGAGGCAGACCAGTAGAGGGTCTCAGCGAAGTCGAGGCGGTCGTTGGGCCGGCGGTTGGGGCGGACCTGGTGGGCATATTCCCGGATGGTGATGAACGAGATGTTCATCGGCATGTTGTCTCCGGCGATGAGGCGGGCCTTCGAGCGGGCGGGAGCGCCGCCCATGTCACGCTTCTTCATCTCGGCCTTCTCGGCGAGGACCACGGGCTGCGCGGCGGGCATGGGAGGCGGCGGCGGAGGCGCCATCACCTTCATCACCGGCGCGGGGTCACGGGCGGGCATCGGCGCGGGCTTCACGGCCATGGGCGCCATCGGGACTGCCATCGGGCGCGGCGGCGCGGGTCGGGGCATCCGCTCGGCCTTGTCGACTGCTCCGCGGAGGACCATGCCGCCCAGGGGCGCGTTGTCGGCGACGCTGGCGAAGTCATCGCTGAGCGCCGACTGTCCATCGCGCAGGGCGAGGGCGCGCCGGGCGCGGTCCTGCTCGCGGGTGACGAACTCGGTGACGTTGACCTGGGCGAAGCGGCGCCAGCCCTGGGTGCCGAGGAGCAGGTCGACGGCGAGCTTCGACTTCGGGTTGGCGGCGTCGAGGTACACGTGGGCATCGGCGAGCTCGCGCACGTCGTCCTCGAGGAACACCATCACCGGGAGCGCGGGGGCCTGCTCGCGCTTCTCGATGAGCTCCTGCACCGAGTCGTCGGTGACGGTGAGGCCGACGAAGGCCGACGCGGGCTTGCCGTCGAGGAAGGTCTTCACCTTGAGCGAGACGGGAGCGCCGGGCACGTAGCGCACGCGGTCGGCCTCGAGCTTGATGGTGAGCTGCTTTTTCGCCTCGCGGAAGACCAGGCGCTCGGCGAGCG
>JBBRUE010000560.1:0-5193 GCA_038248085.1 Myxococcales bacterium
GGAACTGGTACTTCGAGGCGGCGTAGCGGCGCTTCGTCGCAGGCCACTCGGCGAGCAGCTTGCGGCACTCGGGGGCGAGCCGGCCCTCGAGCTCCTGGTAGAGCGAGACCAGCTCGCCGAGGAACGCGGGCTCACCCTCGATCTTCTGCGTGACCTGCACCACGTCGGAGTCACCGCGCGGCTCGACGATCTCCAGCCGCTTCTTCCCGATGTTCGCCCGCAGCGTCTCGAGGGTGCCATGCAGTTGGTACATCCGCCGCGCGATGGCCGCCTGGGCCTGCACGAAGTCGTCAGCGGCCTCGCAGGTCTCGACGATCTCCGCGAGGTAGCGGGTGCGGTCGGGCGGAATGATCCACCGCTTCTCGCTCATGCCGGCGGTCAGCTCGTGGCTCGACTTCAGCGCGGCGCCCGTCTTCTTCGAGACGGTGTCCATGATCGCCCGGTACAGCGTGTTCATCCCGGGGTCGTTGAACTGCGAGGCGATGGTGCCGAACACCGGGGTGTCGTCATCGGTCAGCTCGAACTTGTTGTGATTGCGCTTCCACTGCTTGCGCACGTCGCGCAGTGCATCGAGCGAGCCGCGCTTGTCGAACTTGTTGATCGCGATGATGTCGGCGAAGTCGAGCATGTCGATCTTCTCGAGCTGCGTCGCCGCGCCGTACTCGGCGGTCATGATGTAGAGCGAGACGTCGGCGTGCTCGACGATCTCGGTGTCCGACTGACCGATGCCCGAGGTCTCGATGACGATCAGGTCGAACCCGGCGGCCTGGCAGATCTCGATCGACTCGCGCACGTGCTTGCTCATCGCGAGGTTCGACTGCCGGGTGGCGAGCGAGCGCATGTACACGCGCGGGTCGTCGATGGCGTTCATGCGAATGCGATCGCCCAGCAGCGCCCCGCCCGTCTTCCGCTTCGAGGGATCGATGGAGATCACCGCGAGCGTCTTGTCCTTGAAGTCCGCGAGGAAGCGCCGCACGAGCTCGTCGACGAGGCTCGACTTCCCCGAGCCGCCGGTGCCGGTGATGCCCAGCACGGGGACCTTCTTGGTGATCATCGCGGCGAGCGCGGCGCGTAGGCCGTCGGCCGTCTCGGGGAAGTTCTCGGCGATGGTGATCATCGCGCCGATCGCATCCGGCGCCCTCTTCGGGAGCAGAGACACCGCCGCCTTGAACTCCGGCGCGCGCTTCTCGAAGTCACACTGCTTGATGAGATCGTTGATCATTCCCTGCAGACCCATCGAGCGGCCGTCGTCGGGGGAGTAGATGCGCGAGACGCCGTAGCGGTGGAGCTCTTCGATCTCCGTGGGGAGAATGGTGCCGCCGCCCCCGCCGAAGACCTTGATGTTCGCGCCCGCCTTCTTCAGCAGGTCGATCATGTACTTGAAGTATTCGACGTGACCGCCCTGGTACGAGGTGATCGCGATGCCCTGCACGTCTTCCTGGATCGCGCAGTTCACGATCTCGGAGACTGAGCGGTTGTGACCGAGGTGAATCACCTCCGCGCCGGAGGACTGCATGATGCGGCGCATGACGTTGATCGCGGCGTCGTGCCCGTCGAACAGGGACGCGGCGGTGACGATGCGGACGTGGTGCTTCGGCTTGTACGGGGGCTCGTTCGAGGCGGGCTGCACGCCCCGGGGCCTACTACAGACGCGCGAGCCGTTCAGCCGCAGCGGACAGCACCGAATCGGTCTTGCAGAAGGCGAACCGGGCGAGGCCGTGGACGTGGGGGCCGCTCTCTGGCGAGCAGAAGAGCGAGGGGGGAATCGAGGCCACGCCGTGCTCGAGCAACAGCCGGCGACAGAACGCGACGTCGTCTTCACCCAAGCGGCGGTGGCGATCGGTGCGGGCCATGAGGAAGTACGTCCCCGCGCAGGGCAGCGGCTCGAAGCCGGCCTTCGCCAGCACGCCCGAGAGGAAGTCGCGCTTCTTCGTGTAGCTGTCGACGAAGCCGGTGAAATACGAGTCGGGCAGCTCGAGCGCCTTGCCGATCGCCACCTGGAACGGGGCGGCCGAGCA
This sequence comes from Myxococcales bacterium, assembly GCA_038248085.1. Taxonomy (GTDB): domain Bacteria; phylum Myxococcota; class Myxococcia; order Myxococcales; family Myxococcaceae; genus Archangium_A. The sequence continues at coordinate 2,019 of JBBRUE010000560.1, forward strand.
GAAGGTGATCCATTGGTGGGCCTTCTGCACCGCGCTGACGAGCTCCTGGCGACCGAGGTGCCAGCCGATCTTCCAACCGGTGAACGAGAAGCTCTTGCCCCCGCTGCTCACGGTGAGCGTGAAGTCGCGAAAGCCGGGCAGCGTCGCCGCGCGGAGGTGCTTCGCGCCGTCAAACACCAGGTGCTCGTAGACCTCGTCGCTGAGCAGGACTGCGTGGTGTTTTCGCGTCAGCTCGCCGATGCGCTCGAGCTCGGCGCGGGTGAAGATCTTCCCCGTCGGGTTGTGCGGCGTGTTGACGATCACCAGCCTGGTGCGCGGGGAGAACGCGGCGGCCAGCTCCGCGTCGTCGAACCACCAGGTGGCATGGGTCGCGTCGGGCGCACGGAGCCGCACGTACTTCGGCACCGCCTGCGCCATCTGCACGCTGGCGAGGTACGAGTCGTAGAAGGGCTCGAAGAGCACCACCTCGTCGCCGGGGTTGGTGAGGCCCTGCACGGCCGCGAAGATCGCCTCGGTCGCGCCGGAGGTGACGCCGATCTCGGTCTGCGGGTCGACGGGCTGGCCATAGAAACGGAGGCTGTGCGCGGCGATCGCGTTGCGCAGCAGCGGGTTGCCCTGCCCCACCGCGTACTGGTTCACCCCGCCCTTGATCGCGTCGATCGCGGCCTGGGCGATCTCGGGAGGCCCGTCGAAGTCGGGGAAGCCCTGCCCGAGGTTCACCGCCTGGTGCTGCACGGCGAGGCGCGACATTTCACTGAAGACCGAGGTGCCGAAGCCGGCGACGCGCGCGCTCTCCATGACTTCAGCTGCGGCGACGCTTGAAGACGAGGGCGAGGGCCGAGAGCAGACCCAGTTCGCCGGCGGTCGAGCAGCCCATGGGGGCCGTGCCATCGCCGCCGCCCGTTCCTGACGAGGAACCTCCGCCGCCCCCTGAACCCGATGACGTCTGGTCCGAGACCACGAAGGTCGTGCTCGACGTCACGTTCGACGGCTTGAGCGTGGCCGTCACCGTCACGGTGCCCACCGCCCGGGGAGTCACGACGAGGCTCGCGTAGTGCTGGGTCAGGTCGGCGAGGCCGAAGAGTCGGGTCTGGCTGAGGCCCGCGCCCTCGACCCTGAGTTCGACCTGTTCGCCACCGCGCAGATCGACGTCCGCGTTGATGTACACATCGGAGCCCACCTTCGTCGGGCTGATCGTCGTGAGCCCGGCGGGAATGATGATTGGCCCGGTGGTCAGGTCAATGTAGCCGCCCTCCCCCGTCCGCCCGCCGCAGAGGCAGGTGACGCTCTTGGCGATCAGGAAAGTCGTTGAGCCGGGCTTGAAGTTCGTGCTCACCGCCGTCGCGATCCCGTCAGGATCGAGATCGGTCGTGAGGAACGCGAAGTAACTCCCCGTCTCCATCGGCGCGGCCGAGTAGTAGTTCTGAATGCCCGCGACGATCGCGAAGTGCTTGGTCGGCGCCGAGGCGTCGCAAGTGAGAGAACAGGCCAGGTTGACGTCGACGCGCACCTGCGGAGTTCCGGACTCGAAGCCGGTGAAGGTCGCGGCCACTGTGCCGCTGATCGACTGGGCCGCTGCCGAAGAACCCACCAACACCACCACCGCCATCAAGAGCGTTCGCATGCGCGCGAGGGTCCACTTCCGGGCCAAGGGTGTCAAGTCGGTGCCTCCTCCTGTTCAGTGAGATAGACCGCGGCAGACTTCGGTTTCAGGCCGCGCAGCCGCTATGACGGCGTGATGCGCACGTATGAGTGGACCTTTGTGGACGCGAAGCAGCGACCGCTGGTGGTGACGGCGCCGGGCGTGCTGCCGACGGCCTACGCATACGACGCGCGAGGGAGGTTGGTGTCGGTGGTGCAGGGACTGAGGGAGCAGCACTTCACGTACGGGCCCAACGGCTTCCTGACCTCGACGCGGAACGGCCTCAACGAGACGACGGCATGGAACCCCATGGGCGAGCTGTCGTTGATGGCTTCGACCGTGAATGGGACGCCGCTCTTCTCGGAGGGACTGAGCTCCGACCTGGCGGGCCGCATCACTGTCCTGGAGGACACGGTGCAAGGCGTGCCGACGCAGTGGACGTACGGCTACGACGGGCTGGGGCAGCTCGTCTCTGCCTTACGAAATGGGATGCCGACGTCGAGCTGGAGCTATGACGCGCGGGGCAATCGCACAGCGGAGGGCGGTGTCATCGCCACCTACGACGCACTGGACAGGCTGCAGACGCGCGGCGCCATCGGCTATGGGTGGGACGCCCTGGGTGGCCGCGTCACGAAGACGGAGGCTGGTCTCGTTACGCGCTACCTCCACGACGGCATGGGGGCGTTGCTCTCGGTCGAGCTGCCCAACGCGACGGCCCTTGCCTACGAGTACGACGGCCGCCAGCGGCGAGTGGGCAAGCGGCGCGGGGCGGCGGTCGTCGCGAGGCTCATCTATGACAGTCAGGCCAGGGTGGTGGCGGAAGTGGACGCGAGCGGCGCTGTGACGAGTCGGTACGTCTACTCAAGTCAGTCGAGCAGTCCCGACTACTTCGTGCGCGGTGGCGTCACGTATGTGTATGTGAAGAATCACCTCGGGAGTGTCCGGTTTGTAGTGAACGCGGCGAGTGGCGCCGTCGCGCAGCGACTGGACTACGACGTGTGGGGCGTCATCACCGCCGACAGCGCGCCGGGTTTTCAACCATTCGCGTACGCGGGCGGCATCTTCGACGCAGACACCGGCTTCACGCACTTCGGGTTTCGCGACTACGACGCCGCGTCGGCGCTCTGGACTGCGATGGACCCCGTTCGGCTTGGCTTCAGCTACCTCTCTCCTGAGCCACTCCTCCAGGATCCCAAGTGGGTGAAGAGCGAAGCTCGAGGCGGTTTCTCAACTCCGACCTATGCCTACGCTCGCAACAACCCGCTGAGGTTTATTGATCCCGACGGCCTTGCGGCGCGGTGCCCCGGCGGCACTTGGATCGGCGCTCCGCTGATCCTTGGTGAGGTCTCGGTAGGCGCGCTCGGCGGGATCGGATTTCAAGGCATCTACAGCTGCACCTCTGCAGCCGTTCAGGTGGTCGTTATCAGCATCTGTGGTTTCGGCAGTGCGCCTCCAGGTCCTTGGAAGAAGGCGCACGTTGGTTGCGGCGTCGGCTTCGGGTGGGCCGATGACACCCATGATGTGAGCGCGGCC
>JBBRUE010000561.1:0-5178 GCA_038248085.1 Myxococcales bacterium
GAGTCCGACCTCGATGAACCGACCTCGATGAACCGACCTCGATGAACCGACCTCGATGAACCGACCTCGATGAACCGGCTCGATGAACCGGCTCGATGAGGCGAACGGCCTCTTGGGCCACCTGCCCGAGGGCCACGCGTCCGACCTCGAGGCCGCGGCGCCATGGGCTGAACGAGAGCGGGACGGCCGGCAGAGACGAAGCGCACGAATCGGGCAGGGCAGGGTGCTGCACGGCCCCAGGCCCCCCTGTTTCACCTGGAACCCCAGACCACCCGGCTCCCTCCGCCTTTTACGCCGAGCCCGACCTGTTCCACGTGGAACAGGCCAGTCCCCGGGCCAATTCGTGGAGGTTGTGGGAAACATGTGCGAAACCCCGCCGCGCGCCCGGAGGCACCTCATTCCACCGGGTTGAACCCCTCCCCACGGAGCCCCGCTGTGGACAACTCAGCCGCCCCCCTCCTCTCCGCCGGCCTCGAACGCCTCGGGCTGACCCTCCCCCTGGACGCCCAGGTCCGGCTCCTCGCGTACGCGGACGAGCTCCTGAAGTGGAACAAGAAGGTCTCCCTCACGGCCATCACCCGGACTGACGAGGTCGTCGACAAGCACCTCCTCGACTCGCTCGCCGTCCTCCCCGAAGTACAGGGGGCTACACACCTGCTCGACCTCGGGGCCGGCGCCGGGCTCCCGGGCATTCCCCTCGCGGTCGCCGTCCCCGGTCTCCGGGCCACGCTCGTGGACGCCGTGTCCAAGAAGGTCGCCTTCATGAAGACCGGCGCGGTGAAGGCCGGGGTCGCCGACCGGGTGAAGGCCGTCCACGCCCGCGCTGAAGGCCAGCCCGCCGCCGAGGGGCTCCCCACCGTCGACCTGGTCATTTCCCGGGCCTTCATGGACGTCGGGCCCTTCCTCCTGCTCGCCCGTCACTACCTGGCCCCCGGCGGGCGGATCGTCACCATGCTGGGGCAGACCCCGCCTGCCGAGACCCTCGCGGCGCTTGCCACCCAGGCGGGGCTCGAGCTCCGGAGCCGGCGGACCTTCACCTTGCCGCACTCCGGCGACCCGCGCGGCGTCGCGGTCTTCGGTTGAGGAAATCGCGTTCCACGTGAAACACCCCGCAAAAAGCAGAGGAAGGAAGAAACGGGTGTCGTCACTTGTCAGACCCATCGAGTAGGAAGACGGGCATGGGTCGAGTCCTCTGTATTTCGAATCAAAAGGGCGGCGTCGGGAAGACCACGACCGCCATCAACCTCGCGGCATCATTGGCCGCGGCGGAGCGGAAGACGCTCCTCATCGACCTCGACCCCCAGGGCAACGCCGGCAGCGGGCTGGGCATCGACAAGACCCAGCTCCCCGGGACGGTCTACGACGCCCTCATCGACGGCCGGCCCCTGGCCGAGCTCATTCAGCCCACCGAGCTGCGCTTCCTCGAGGTCGTGCCTGCCACCGCCGACCTCACCGGCGCGGAGGTCGAGCTGGTCGGCATGGAGCACCGCGAGCGCCGGCTCAAGATGGCCCTCGACCCGCTCAAGAAGAAGTACGACTACGTCCTCATCGACTGCCCGCCGTCGCTGGGCCTGCTGACGCTCAACGCGCTCGCCGCCGCCGACTCGGTGCTGATTCCCCTGCAGACCGAGTACTACGCGATGGAAGGCCTCGCGCAGCTCATGTCGACGGTCGAGCTGGTGCAGCAACAGCTCAACCCGAAGCTGACGGTCGAAGGCATCGTGCTCACCATGTTCGACCCGCGCGCCAACATCAGCCACCAGGTCAGCGACGAAGTGCGCCGCGTCTTCCCGCACCTGGTGTTCAACACCGTGGTGCCGCGGAACGTGCGCCTCGCTGAGAGCCCCAGCTTTGGCAAGCCGGTGCTGCTGTACGACATCCGCTCCAAGGGCTGCGAGGCGTACCTCGGCGTCGCCCGCGAGCTGCTCAAGCGGGACAAGGCGCGCCTGCGCAAGGGCGCGCCGTCACCGCGGGCCTCGGCGCCGGCGCGCTGAGCCCACCCGGGCCGTGAAACAGCCCTTGCCATTTCGTGTACCAGAGGGGAGTTGAGCGACATGCCAGGCGTCATCAAGATGTTGCAGCCGCAGCACCGCAAGCCCGCCCTGGGCCGTGGCCTCGGCGCGCTGCTCGCCGACGCGCGCACGCCCAGTGAGAAGGGCGGGCAGGGGGGCGTCACCCGACTGCCCATCGATCAGATCCACGCCGACCGCGCCAACCCGCGGCGGAGCTTCGACACCCAGCAGCTCGAGGAGCTCGCCGCCAGCCTCAAGCACCAGGGCGTGCTGCAGCCGATCCTCGTGCGGCGCGACGGCAAGGGGTACCGCATCATCGCCGGCGAGCGGCGGTGGCGCGCGGCGCAGAAGGCCGGCCTCACCGAGCTGCCGGTCATCATCCGCGAGGCGACCGACGCCGAAGCCTACGAGCTGGCCCTGGTGGAGAACATCCAGCGCGCCGACCTGAACCCCCTCGAGGAGGCCGAGGCCTACCGCCGCCTCGTCGAGGAACGGAAGATGACCCAGGAGCAGGTCGCCGACCGCGTGGGCAAAGACCGCTCGAGCGTGGCCAACGCGCTGCGGTTGCTCCACCTGCCCAACGAGGTGAAGCAGCTGGTCATCGAGGGCGACGTCGACATGGGCCACGCCCGCGCGATTCTCGGCCTGGGCTCGAGCAAGGAGATGGTGCTGCTCGCCCGCGACGTGGTGACCGACAAGCTCACCGTGCGCGAGACCGAGGCGCGGGTGAAGGCGGCGCGCGGCGGCGCGGCCGGGGTCTCGAAGAAGAAGCCAGCGGCCAAGGGAAGCCCCGAGGCGAAGAAGCTGGTGGAAGATCTCCAGCGCAAGCTGGGCACGAAGGTCCGCCTCATCGAGCGCGGAAATGGGAAAGGCACGGTCGAGGTCGAGTTCTTCAGCTACGAAGACCTCGACCGCATCGTCGCCCTCATCCGGCGCTGAGTGAGGCTGCTGCACACGAAAGAGGAGTTCCAAGATGGCTTTGTTCGAAAAGAGCGGTTCCAAAGGCGAGGAGAGCGCTGTGTCTGCGAAGACGGGTGGTGGTGACATCGACACGCTGCTGGGTAAGGGCAGCGAGTTCGAAGGCAAGCTGGTCTTCAAGGGCCAGGTCCGCATCGACGGGAAGTACAGCGGGCAGATCCAGACCGACGAGATCCTCGTCATCGGCGCGTCGGCGAAGGTGAACGCCGAGATCACCGCCGGCACGGTGATCATCAGCGGCACGGTCGAGGGCATCATCCGCGCGAGCGCGGTGGTGGAGCTCCACAAGGGCGCCAAGGTGAAGGGCACCATCGAGTCCCCCAACGTCACCATGGAGCGCGACGTCAGCTTCGACGGCACGATGAAGATGGACGGGCTCACCGGCAACCGCGCCGCGCCGCCCACCCCCGGCGCGAAGTGAGATGAGGGCCGTCGTCGCCGCGCTGGTGCTGTGCGCCGCGTGCGACGCCGGCTCGAAGCTCGACGCCGGGGTCCGCTCGAGCCTGCGCGTGCCGCTCCCCGACGGGTGGCGCGCGACGGCCGTCTCCGGCGGGCTGCAGGTCGGCCCCCCCGGGCGCGTGGTGCTGCACCTCGAGAGCACCACCCGCCCGCTCCCCGACGCCGAGGCCTTCGTGAAGGCGCTCGAAGGGGAAGGGGTCGAAATAATCGAGAAAGAGTCAGTCGATACCTTTGTCGGTGTCAGGTACTCCGTGGCGCCCGACGCCCCGAAACACGGCGCCTTTCTCGGCGTGCGGCAGACCGGGCCGCGCACCATCTGGTGCTCGACGACGGCGAGCGCGAAGAGCGAAGAAGTGGAAGCGGCGATGACGGTGTGCCGCAGTCTCTCGTGGGAGGGTTGAACGTGAAGAACGTGCTCGTTGGAGTGTTGGTGCTGCTCAGTGGGTGTGTGACGGCGGAGGCGACGGAGAAGAAGAGTGCGCCGGTGACGAGCGAGGCGCCCGACGTGGCCGCGGCGGCTCGGCTGCGCGCGGTGCTCGACACGTTGCCGCGCTGTGCGCCGGGGGCCGCGGTGGGGCTGCTCGCCGTCACCCCGACGGTGTGCACGAAGATGTTCTGCGGCAAGGCGTGCTGCAACCAGTGCGGTTGGGCCGCGACGCTGGAGACGAAGAGCGGCGAGAAGCAGGCGCTCGAGGCCGCGCGGGTGAGTGAGGTGCTCAAGGTCCCCACGGGAGCGCTCGACTGTGAGGTCGCCGCGTGGGCCCAGGTGTTGAGCACCCAGTCCATCGCGCTCGACGGCGCGGCCTGCCTCGTGCGCTGAGGCGAGAGTAGGGTGGGGTGATGATCCACGCGCTGCTCCTGTCGGCCCTGCTGAGTCAGACGCTGTACGAGTGGGTGGACTCGAAGGGCGAGTCGCACTTCACCGACGACGTCGGCTCCATTCCGAAGGGGGCGAAGCGGAAGACGATCGAGGGTACGCCGTTGATGGTGGTGGCTCCGTCGGGCGATGCGGGCGTGCCGCGAGCTGCTGTGGTGCCCGCGAAGCCTGCGCCGGTGGTGGGCTCACCTGAGGCGAAGCCGACCGACGCATGTACTCGCGCGCGTGGCCAGGTGGACGCGCTGGAGAAGCGGCTCGTGCAGATGAAGACCGATGCGCAGGCGGCTCAGACCGATGAGGGCCTCGCCTGTCAGCAGGTGCTGCGCATCCAGGGTCAGCCCGCCTTCGCGCGGTGCATGGCGAGCCGGCAGGACGTGAAGGTGCCCGCGACCGCTCCGGTGGAGACGGAGCTCGAGTCGGCACGCGAGACGTTGCGCCGGGCCCAGGTCGACGGCTGTCGGTGAGCCTGGCGTCGGTGGGTCCGTTGAGCTGAGCCGACGAGTCGAGCCCGATGACGTTGGGCCCGTTCTCTGATCAGGCCTCGCGAAGCACACCGGCGCCTGAACCGGGAGCGGCGTCCAGCGACCGGAACGATGAAACTCGTGGGTGGCCCGCCGCACTGCACCTGACCTGCCTGCTTCGACCGAGGGAGTCGGGGAAGGAGCTCGGCCCGTGCCGCAACCGAGCAGGCCCCGCGACCGCGAGCGCGAGGGACGCAAGCTGGGACCCCGGGGGACGAGGGGTCTCCGGACGCATCATCGTTGATGACAATCTTGGCCAATCGGACAGGCCCCACGCCATCGGAGCGCGCCGCTCCGGCGATTTGTCATCAACGATGATGTGTCTGGAGAC
>JBBRUE010000562.1:0-5147 GCA_038248085.1 Myxococcales bacterium
GCTGCAGCAGGCGGCCAAGGTCGAGGCCGGCGTCGACGCGCAGCTCCCCTTCGACTTCGAAGCGACCGGCAGCGTGTACTGGAACCAGGTCACCCGCCCCATCGAGTACTCGCTGGAAGACCTGGTCAACAACCGCACCCGCCTCGGCGCCGCGGCCTCGAGCCAGGGCCGCGCGTATGGGCTCGAGGTGATGATCCGCAGGCGTCCGCAGGGCCGCTGGTTCGGCTGGTTCGCGTACACCCTGCAGCGCAGCGAGCGCTACCGCACCGTCTACGACTTCGACGCGCGCGGCGACGTGGCGCAGGTGAAGAACGCGTGGGTGCCCTTCGAGTTCGATCAGTCGCACGTGCTCCACCTCACCGGGGGCGTGGTGCTGCCGCTGGCCATTCACCTCAGCCTCGGCTTCCACCTCAACACCGGGCGGCCCGAGAGCGGGCTCATCACCAGCCGCGCGATGCGGCCGGGCCTCGAGCCGGGCACGCTGCTCCCCGCGTGGGTGCCGGAGTCGCTCACCCACGAGCCGCGGCTCCCGGCCTTCTTCCGCGTCGACGCGCGTGTCTCGCGCACGTGGCTGTTCGATCAGTTCACCCTCGAGCTCTTCCTCGACGTGTTCAACGCCAGCGCGACCTCCGAGGTGCTCGGCTACACGTACACTGCCGTCTCCACGGGCAGCACGCGCACGCTGCAGCGCCAGGCCTTTTCGCTGCCGGTCATCCTCCCGTACCTCGGCGTGAAGGGGCGATACTGAGGTGGTGCGACGAACGCTCCAGCTCGTGGTGCTTCTGGGCTGCGCGGGGTGCCCGCTGCCCGAAGACGGCTTCGTGCTCTCGGGCCGCGCGACGCTCTTCGACGGCACGCCGCTGGCCGACGTCGAGGTGCAGCTCGCGCGCAACCGCGTGGCCTCGGAGACGCGCTGTGATCAGCTCGAGCCGCTGGCCGTGACCCGCACCGGGCCCGACGGGCGCTATTCGTTCTCCCTCATCCGCCAGCAGGTGACGGCGGGCGTCGAGGGGCGGCGCTTCTTCAGCGTGAGCCGCTTCGACGGGGTGCGCCGCTTCACCCAGCGCTTCTGGTTCCCCGACGCCGACCTCGAGCTGGGGGACCTCGGCGTGCAGCCCGTCGACGCGTGGTCCTTCAACGAGACCCGGCTCGATGGACACCTCGCGTGGCGCTCGGAGGACGGCTTCTTCGTCTTCGGAGGGAATCAGCCCGACCGCCCCTTCGAAGGGCGCGCGGTGAGCGCCCGGCGCGAGTGGAGGACCGTGCCCATCGATTCGCTGGGCCGCTACGACCTGGTGCCCGTGGAGACCCGCGCCGAGGAACCGTGGGTCCACATCGGCGCGAAGGCGTCCGCGCTGCCCCCGGGACGCGGCGCGGAGTGCCCATTCATCGACGTCACGCCGTGCCCGCTCACCGACGGCCGGTTCCTGCCGTATTTCTTCCCGCCCGAGACGCGCACCCTCGTCTTCAACTTCCACCAGGAGACGAGCGTGAAGAACCTCGGCTTTCACGGGCTGGTGCTGGAGCGGCCGGCGGCGAAGGCGCGCTTCGACTTCAACTTCTTCGTCGACTACGGGCAGTGGAACCCGATGATCTCCGCGAAGCTCGACGGGCAGTTGCAGGCGCTGTCGAGCGACCAGTGCGACGAGCCGGGCGTCTTTCTCGACACCGTCGCGGGCGGCTTCGCCCAGCCCGTCATCTTCCGCGTCTCGTTCGAAGACGAGGCCGGGGCGCTGGTGCCGATCGTCTCGTTGCAGGAAATGACCGCTCGATGAGTCGCCTCCTGGTCCTCGCCGTGGTGCTGGGTGGGTGCACGCCGCCGCCGCCGCCCGCCCCCGCGGCCCCCGAGGCGCCGGTGCTCGATCTCGGGCCGGAGCCACTCGTGTACCGCCGCGCACACCGGCTCACCGGCGTCGCGCCCGGGGGCACGGTGGTGCGCGTCTTCGTCGACGCGGCGTGCGCGGGGCCGGTGTACCTCGAGGTGACCGCCGAGGGGCTCGCCGGGGGCGTCGAGGTCGAGCTGCTCGACAAGGCGGAGAACGTGTTCAGCGCGCTCGCCATCGGCCCGACCGGCCTCGTCTCGTCGTGCTCCGCGCCGGTGCAGGTACGCCTCGCGCAGCTGACGCCACCCCGCGCCCCGACCTTGATGGCCTTCCCTTTCTCGTCGACCTCCAGCGCTCACTTCACGATCAAGGGAAGCGCCCAGGAAAATACCCGCGTGCGACTCCACTCGCTGGGCATGTGCTCGGCGCCGATCCTCGCGGAGCTGAGCGCCGCCGACTTCGAGATGACTGGCTTCGGGGTCGACGTCCCCTCAGAAGGGACCCATTCCTTCGCCGCCGACGTGGTGGACGCGGTCAACGAAGTCTCGGCGTGCTCGGCCGCGCTGCTGCTCACCATCGACCACACCTCGCCTCGGTGGGCCTCGCTGGCGCTCGGGAGCCCCAGCCCGTCCACGCAGACCGCGGCGTACGTCTTCATCCGGGGTGACTTCAGCCGGGCCTTCTTCATGCCCACTCGGGGCTGCACCGGGCCGAGCGGACCCTCCTGTGATGCGACGTTCGGCACGTGCCGCCTGCAGGTGATCGACTTCCCCGCAGAGGCGACGACGACGTGGAGCATCTGGGCGAACGACGAGGCCGGCAATGGCGCCTGCTTCGACGCGCCGGAGTGGTGGGTGCACGACTCGTCTGGACCGCCAGAGGCAGTGCAGCTCTTCGTCGAGCCCTTCGGGGGACAGGTGCGGGTGCGCGTGCCCACGGACCGGGCCGCGGTGGCGTTCTTCGAATCGAACGATTGTTCGGGCGCCGCGGTCATCACCACCAACCAGCCGTGGGTGGTGGTGGAGAACGGCGTCTACGACGTCCTCCCCACCGATGGCGGGCCCCTCACGGCACGCGCCGTTCGGACGGACGGTGGCCTGGACCCGTGTAGCAACGCGGTCGTCGCGCCGTAGCCCGCACACAAGACCGCCGCTGCGCCCTCGTGGGGAGCAGCGGCGGCGTCACTTCGACTTCACGTCTGGTTCAGGGCACGCCGCAGCCGAGATACTTGATGATGCGGGCCTTGTTGGTGGCCGTCAGCCCGTTGGGAGGCATGTTCCCCGAGCTGATGCGTGAGGTGATGCTGGCCTTCGAGGCGACCACGTACGCCTTGGTGGCGAACTGGCCGGTGTGGTGGTGGCACGACGCGCAGTTGCTGGCGAAGAATGAGGCGCCGTAGTTCGCCCAGGTGTCGGTGGTGCACACGGTGCCGCCGCCCCCGCCCGCGCCGCCGCCCGTCGTCCCGCCGCCACCGCCGGTCGTGCCGGTGCCGCCGCCGGTCGTGCCGGTGCCGCCGCCGGTCGTGCCCGTGCCCGCGCACGTGCCGCCCGTCACCGGGACGCAGTTGCGGCCGATGACCGCCGAGGTGCTCGAGTCGATGATGTTCGCGCAGCGCTGGTTGGCGCCGCAGGTCGCGGTGCTGCAGTCGCTGCCGCAGAAGTTGCCGAAGGTGAAGCCGATGCAGAAGTTCGTGGTGCCGCCGCAGACAGCGTCCGCCGCACACGCCCGGCAGTAGGGCGAGCTGGTGCCACCACCACCACCTGCGCCACCACCCGTCGACGTGCCGCCGCCGGTGCCGCCACCCGTCGCCGTGCCACCACCCGTCGCCGTGCCGCCACCCGTCGCCGTGCCGCCACCCGTCGCCGTGCCGCCACCCGTCGCCGTGCCGCCGCCCGTCGCCGTGCCGCCGCCCGTCGCCGTGCCGCCGCCGCCGCCCGTCGCCGGGTTGCCTGCGCCGAGGCACGCACCGCCGGGGTAGTTCGTGTTGATCCAGCGCTCCAGCACCGCGAGGTCTGCCGCGGAGACCGAGTCACCGGTGTACGACGGAGGCATCGCAGACTGGGTGTCCTTGATGCGCGTCACGCAGCGCGCCGCGATGGTGCCGCCCAGGGCGCTGAGCTTCAGGAGGTCGTCACGGGTGACGAGCGAGTTCGGCGCGCCTCCGGTGGTCGTCGCGCCGTGGCACGAGGTGCACTTCGCGGCCAGCACGCCCGCGACGTCGCACGGCATGCCGGTCACGGAGCTGCTGCCCCCGCCGCCACCGGAACCGCCGCCAGACCCCGCTGAAATGCAACGGCCACTGAGCGAGTCACAGGTCGTTCCACCCGCACAGATACCGGTGCAGTCAGCGACCCTCGAGACCGACGGACCGCACGAAAATGCCCCAATGACGAGGGACGAACCAAGAGCGAGCGCGAGACGAACTTTCACGGGAGAAACTCCGGACTGAGTGGGGACGCGGCCCTCGTCCACGCGGCGTGCCAGTGTGCAAGCGGGTGTGATCAGCACGTGCGGTCTCACCCCTGAGGCGGAAATTCCGGACGTGAACGCTCCATCGTTTCCTTTTGGGCCGATCGCATCGTCAACGGCCTTCACAAGGCATCGTCGGGTGACCTGCGAAGAGGCGCGCTTGGGTGTGAGATGGGCGCTCGGCCCCATCGGGGCATGCTGGGACGCGCCGCCTGTGCAGGGCAGGCTGCGTGCTTTCTCGGGCGAATTTCGGGACTCATTTAGGCGAGCCGGGCGTGCGCGCGTGGCGTACGACGGCGGCCATGCGAGGCGTGGAGCAGATTCCGTGGGTGTACGACGCGATGTGCGCGGTGCTCGATCGTACCGGCCTGGCGCGATGGCGGGACTGGCTGGTGAAGGGCGCGAAGGGGCGCACCCTCGAGGTGGGCTGTGGCACCGGGCGCAACCTCACGCGCTACGAGCCCGGGACGTCGCTCATCGCCCTCGAACCGGAGGCTGACGCGCTCGCCGTCGCCCGCAAGCGCGCGCCGCACGTGCACTTCGTTCGCGCCAGCGCAGAGGCACTCCCGTTTCGAGAAGGGGCCTTCGACACCGTCGTCTCGAGCCTCGTCTTCTGCAGCGTGCCCCGGCCGGAAGTGGGCCTCGCCGAGGTGAGGCGGGTGCTGGCCGACGCGGGGCAGCTCCGCATGCTCGAGCACGTGCGCAGCACCGGCTGGTACGGCCCGGTGCAGGACTTTCTGCAGCCCGCGTGGACGAAGGTGGCCGGCGGTTGTCACCCCAACCGGCGCACGGAAGCGATGGTCGAGGCGAGTGGCTTTGCCATCGAAGAAGAAGGGCGGCGCAGCGACGGCACGA
>JBBRUE010000563.1:0-5142 GCA_038248085.1 Myxococcales bacterium
CCGGATTTTATGCGAGCCAGCATCGGTGCACCTCCGGACTCCGGAGTCGCAAGGGGCAGGCCAGGGCGAGTGCCGCGCCGCGGGAGGCTGCGTCGAGAGTGGATTCTCGCGGCGCGAGGCGGCGGTGGCGCCCGGGTGCACCGTCCTTTCCCTCGTGCCGGAGTCGATGGCGGCGGACGCTGCGCGCCGCGGTCCAGTGCGTGAGGGACCGGCGTCGAACGTGCAGTGCCGGGGTGGATGAACCGATTGCTGGCGGTGAAGCAGGCGTTGACGGTGCTCGATGCGGTGCTGCGGACGTGCGCGCACGCGACCGGGCTGGAGGCCAGCGAGGTGGTCGTGCTGGCCATGCTGGCGCAGAAGCCCGGGCGCTCCGCGAGCGAGGTGGCCCTCTTCTCAGGGCACGCGCGGCAGCACGCCCACCGGGCGCTGAAGGTGCTCGCCAGCCGGGGCCTCGTCGTGCCCTCGCGCTGGTCTTTCGGAAAGGTCGCGGGGTGGACCCTGAGCGAGGCCGGGCGGGAGGCGTGGGGGCGCGTCGCCCGCCGCTTGAGCGCGTACGATCGGCTGCTCGAGGCGCGCGTCTCGCTTTCGGAGGTGGTGGAGCTGCTGGAGCGGATGGTCGAGGCGGTGGTGAACCGGCCGAGCCCGGAGGGTTGGAGGAAGGGCCTGGTGACGCTCCACGAGTCGCGGAAGGACCCGAACTGGGATCGAGTCGACCGGGAACGACAGCCGGAATGAAGGCGGGCGCGGGGTCGCGTCGCGCGGTGCCTGTGCGCGCTGGCCCCTCGGCTCCGGGCAAGGGTCTTCGGCTGGGGGAGCGGGGGGCGCGAGGGTCTGCGCGTGCATCAACTTTGTTGTCACGCGGCTCGTGCTTTGGAGGCGCCGCGCCGGCCCAGTCCTGTCAACAAAGTTGATGCACGCGGAGACCCGCGCCCGGTCCCGGCCCCCTGGGTTCGCGTCTCGTGGTTGGCCGTCCCCTCCAACTCCTGAAGGTTCATGGCGGGCGCCATGACTTCGCATCGTACGATCGGGTGATGAACGAGAGGCGCGCGCTTGCCGAGGTGGTGACTGACCCGAACAACCTGGCGCCACGAGCGGCCTACGCTGACCTCGTGGGCGGCGAGCGTGCCGACTTCATCCGCGCGCAACTCTCGAGCAACGCGGCGCTCCGGGTGCAGCAGCCCGACGCCTTCGACCATGACGCGGTGCTGCTCGCCGAGGACCTGCTCGAGGGTCACGAGGTCGAGTGGGCGAACGGCGTCGAAACCCTGGTGACGCGCTTCGGCTACCTCCGCGGCTTCGTCGAGGTGGCGACGGTCGATGCGGGCTGGTTCGCAGCCCATTGGCAGCAGCTCTTCGAGCGCGCCCCCATTCGACACCTCGTGGTCCACGGCCTGGCCCAGGCGCCGCGCTTCTTCGAGTGCCAGGGGCTGCGGCAGCTCGTTGGCCTGAGCTTCAACCTCGCTGGAACACCAGCGAACCGCGAGCGGCTCGACGACGCAGGGGCGCGCGCGTTGGCCTCGTCTCTCCACCTCGAGGGGTTGCGCTACCTCGACCTCTGGAATTGTGCGCTGACGGACGTCGGCAAGGCGGCCGTGCTGCGCGCCTTCCCCTCGCTGCGCGCCTGCCTGATGGACGAGCTCGATGAGACCGTGCTGCAAGACTTCGACGGCAGCGCGCTGGGGGTGGTGGGCTCCGAAGGGCTCACGGCCTTTGAGGCGACGTACGGCCGCTTCGAGGCCCTGCACGAGGCCGCCCGCACGGGCGCGGCGGTCCTCAGGGAGCGTTACTGACGACGCCGCATCAAGACCGACGCGTGCGCCCCCGGCGTCCCAGCTTGATTCACTTCGCCCGGAACCGCGGGGCCAGCGCGCAGAGGCGCCGAGCCTCGCGACTGCACGCCCGCCTTCATTCCGGCCGCCGTTCCCCGTCACCTATCCATGACCGTGCGTACCATCTCCGCGGCAGCGGGCCTCGCCGACAACGGTGGTCCGCGGCGTGCTAGGTCGCACCCCCATGCGAACGACCTTGGTAGTGGCGCTGTTGCTGACCGCGAGCCCTGCGCTTGCGCTGACCTGGGTGTTGAAGCTCGAAGGCGTTCCACCGGAGTTCACGGTGGGAGTCGACGGCGCCCAGCTCAACACCTTGAGCTATGGCGCGCGCGCGACCAGCGGGGCGAAGGCAGCGCTGGGCGCGTTCGTCTTCACCAAGCCCTTCGCCGCCACCTCGTTGGTGCTGCTCAGGGCGATGGCTGAGAAGAAGACCTTCGCCACAGTGACCCTCCAGGGGCGCGACAATGCGGGGGTGGTCATCGAGCAGTTCGTGCTCTCGGGCGTGCAGGTGGCGTCCTTCTCGTCGGCCGCGGGCCGCGCCACCGGCCTGATAGACACCATCTCGCTGCGCGCGGATCGCGTGGTCTTCACCGCCTTCCAGACCAGCGTCGACTGGGACCAGACGACCGGGAGGATTGAGTGAGCCGCACGCTTCGAGGCTTCCTGCTGGCCGCGTTGCTGACGGGCGGTGGGGCGCGCGCCGACGTCCTGCGCCTGTTCGTCAGCGGCCTGACCCCCGCCGAGGGCATCGTGCTGGCGGGCTGGTCGATGAGCCTGGGTCCCAGTGGCCTCTCGGGGAAGGTCCTCTCGTCCTCCATCACCTTCAGCCACGGCGTCGACGCCACCACCGTCGGCCTGCTCAAGGCCCACGCCCGACAGACCCTCATCGCCAGCGTGGTGGTGGAGGCCCGCGCGACCGAATTGAGCCCGGTCCTCTACCGGCTCACGCTCACCGGCGTCCGCGTCACCTCGCTCGACGCCTCAGAGTCGCCTTCTCTCAACGGTACCGTGCAGTGGTCGGTCAAGGCGGCCGACCTCACGCTCGAGCAGCTCAGGCCCGCGCCCGCCGTGGCCGGCAACCTCAAGGTCCCGCTCGAGTGAGCGCCGCGCGCACCACGCTCTGGGTTGGCCTGGCTTGCTGCTGGGTGGGCTGCCCGGCCGCGGCGCCGGCGATCGATGCGGGGGAACCGGCGGCCAGCCCCGAGCGCTGCGATCTGGCTCGCTACGTCCACCAACCCGACGGGGTGCTCGACACCCGCACCGGCGCAGTGTGGTTCCGCTGGTCAGAGCCCGAGCGGTACGCCATCGAGGAAGGCGAGGCGCAGTGCGCGCTGCAAGGCGGCCGGCTCCCCACGCGCGCCGAGCTCGAAGCACTGCTGGGCGGGCCGACGGGTGACGGGCTGTGCTCGCTGGACCCCTGCGCCTTCGACGGGGTCCGCTGCGAGCGGTTCTTGACGGGCACCCTGAACCGGGCCGCCGAGGTGTCGTGGGCGGTGGACACCATCTCAGGCACCACCGTCGCGGGCGACCTGGGGCCGTACGCGGTGCGCTGTGTCCGATGAGCTGGAGCGACGGTCGCGTGCCCCAGTTGCGTCAGGGCGCTTCACGCCGGTGGTCTCTAACCCGGGCATATGAGCCGCGCTTATCCGAGTCGCAGACCGACCGTCGCGCGGTGGGCTCTCGGTCCGCATGACCAACGAACGGATCATCCGCATCGTCGCCGGCGCCTTCGTGCTGCTCTCACTCGCGCTGGGCGTGCAGGCCAGCCCGCTGTTCGTCAGCCCGCACTTCCTGTGGTTCACCGCTTTCGTCGGCGCGAACCTGTTCCAGAGCGGCTTCACCCGCGTCTGCCCGCTTGAGTTCATCCTCAAGCGGGCGAGGGCAGGAGACACCGTGCACACGACGAAGGCGGTGTGATGCCGAAGGCCCGCACCGGCGAGGCCATGAACCTCGGCAACATGACGTAGCCTCAAGGCGCTGTTCCAGGCGATCTCCCGAACCAGCCCACCGGCACCTCGACCTCCGAGATCAACACCGCCGCGAGAATGAACGCGCCGCCGATCAACTCCGAGCCCGAGGGGAAGCCCAGCCCGCTCATCGCGGCCCACGCCAACGCGAACACCGGCTCGAGCGAGTAGATGACCGCCGCCCGCACCGCGGTGAGCTGCTTCTGCGCCCACACCTGCACCCCGATCGCCAACGCGCTGGCCATCACCCCGGTGAACGCCACCGCGACCCAGAACGGCCCCGTCGGCTCGAACCGCCGCGCGACGAACGGCAGGCACCCCGCCGACAGCACCGCGACGACCAGCAACTGCACCGCGGTCAGCGCCATCGACGGGAGCCCCTGCCCCACCCGCCCCGTCGTCGCGATGTGAAACGCATAGAGCACCGCGCACCCCAGCGTCAGCGCGTCACCCGGGCGGATCGCCTGGTCCCACGAGGCGCCGGTCAGCCGCTGCAGCCCCACCAGGGCGACGAGGGGCGCGACGAACGAGCGCACCGCAGGCCGCCGGCCATTCATCCGCCAGGTCACGAAGGGCACGAAGATCACCGTCATCCCGGTGAGGAAGGCGCTGCGCGCGGGCGTGCTCGTCTCGAGCCCCAGCGTCTGCAGCAGGTACCCGCCGAACAGCAGCACCCCGAGCACCAACCCCGGCCGCAGCACCCGCTTCCAGTCGGCGACCGACACCCCGCGCACCGCGAGGAGCCCCGCCACCACCGCGCCCACCGCGAAGCGCAGCGCGAGGAAGGTGTACGTGTCGGCCGAAGCCAGCGCGTCCTTCACCGTCACGAAGGTGCCGCCCCACACCGCGGTCGCCCCGAGGAGCGCCACGGTGGCCAGGCGCGGCCGCGCGCGCGGAGTCACCACCTGCCGGCCCGCGCCAGCGTCGCGCGCGGTGCCCGTCGCGCGCGCGAACGCGCCCCCTTCACCGGGTCCCGCCGAGGTCGAGCGGTCCCCAATCCGAGACCACCTCGGTCGAAGAGACGTCCGTGCCTTCCGCGGCAGGCACGAGCAGCGGCGCGGGCTTGCGGCCGACGCTCTCCCACGCGACCGCGTTCCGACGGCCATCAGGCGTGCGCCGGGCCTCGAACGGCCGGCAGTCGCGCGCCGCGAAGGCCTTCTTCCACGCGGCGAACGCCCCGCCCGCCTTCCACGCGTCGTGCGCGGCGAGGCCCGCCTCGGGGCCGCACTGGGCCATCACGTATTCCACCCACGCCCAGCGCGCGCTCGTGGGCCGAAGCTCCGCGCGCCCCTTGAGGCCCCGGCGCAGCCGCTCGAGCCGCTTGTCCACCACGTCGATGCCGGCGA
>JBBRUE010000564.1:0-5140 GCA_038248085.1 Myxococcales bacterium
GGTTGCAGCCCGGGCGCGCCGAGCTCGCCGCAGCGCGGTGCTGGAACTGGTACTGGTTCTCACCCGTGAGCGCGCGGTCGGCGATGTCGATGGGCATCGCCTCGTAGTAGCGGGAGAAGTTCGCGAAGAGCTTGCTGCGGCCCTGCTGGGTGAAGTCGTAGATCACCCCGAGGCGCGGCGAGAGCATGTTGTTGAGCGTCATGCCCAGCGAGCCGTCGCCCGAGATGAGCTGCTGGTTCTCGTAGCGCAGGCCGAGGTTCAGGGTGACGAGGTCCATCACCGACCAGCTGTCCTGGATGAACGCGCCCACGCTGTTCGACGTCGGGGTCGAGATGATGACGTTCTGCTGGGTCGCCTCGTCCGGCGAGGTGAAGTAGCCGTACTGGCGGTAGTCGGCGAAGCGGGTGCCGGTGGTGTTCTCGCGCAGCAGCACCGAGCCCGAGTAGCCCTTCTTCAGGTCGTAGCGCAGGTGCTCGATGTCGACGCCGGCCTTGAAGATGTGGTGGCCGAGCGCCTGGGTGAGGAAGGTGGCTGACGCGCGACCCTGAACGCGGTCGAGGGTGGCGTCCTGGAGGAAGCCGAAGCCGCCGATGGTGTAGGTCGAGCCGTTGCCGGTCGCCGGGCACTGCTCGGCGGTGGCGCACAGCGCGAGGGCGTCCGCGTTGAGGGTCTCGAACTGCGAGATGGGGCGCGCGGCGGTGCGGCGGTAGACGACGCCGGGGGTGCCGGCCGCGGTGCCGTCACCGGGCACGAAGTTGAAGCCCGAGCCGTCGTTGGGCATCGCGCCGTTGCGGATGCGGAACCAGCCGACGCTCGCGTCGAGGAGGAGGTGCTTGTCGAAGAAGCCACCCTGGTAGCGCAGCGACACCGTGCTGGTGTCGTTGTAGCCGTTGACGCCACCGTTCCACGTCGCCGTCTTGCGGCGCTCGTTGAACGAGAAGGGCGTGGTGGTCGACGAGGGCGAGCCGATGACGGACAGCGAGATGTTGTTGTCCGCGTTGATGAGGAAGGTCAGCTTGGCGATGTACGAGAAGGCCCGCGAGTCATCGAGGCGCTTCTGGGTGGTGCCCGGGAGCAGCGTGCGGGTGGTGTCGGGGTCCGTCGGGTCGTCGAAGCGCGCGAGCGACCGGGTGGTCTGCGTGCGCAGGAACGACGGCGCGAAGCCGACGAAGAACCACAGGCGGTCCTTGATGATCGGGCCACCGACCTCGGCGCCGAAGTCGACCGTATTCCACAACCGGCCCTGGGCCTGGACGACCGAGGTGCGGTTGACGATGGTGGGCGAGACGCCCGTCAGCAGGCCCGGCGTCCAGTTGCCCCAGATGGAGCCGTGGAACTCGTTGGAGCCCGACTTGGTGGTGACGTTGAGCACGCCACCCGTGGCGCGGCCGTACTCGGCCATGTAGCCGCCGGTGATGACGTTGGCTTCCCCGACGAACTCCACGGGGAACTGCGCGCCGTTGGTGCCGAAGGCCGGGTCAGACGTCGACACGCCGTCGACGAGGTAGAGGTTCTCAGGCGACTGCGCACCCGAGAAGCCGTAGCCGAACTCGTCGGCGATGACCTGCGGGGCGACCGAGGCCAGCGACTCGAACGAGCGCACGCCAGACCCGTTGGGCTGGATGAAGGCGATGTTGTTGATGAAGTCCTTGCCGACCGTGATGCCGGTGGCGGTCGAGCCGACGTCGACGGTGGGCGGGCGGCCGACGACAACAACCGTGTCACCCTGCACCGATTCGGGCTGGAGCTGGATGTTGACGCGGACCGTGCGATCGCTGCGGACGTTGATGTCGGTGCGCGAGTACGGCTTGAACGATTCCTTCTCGAGCTTGAGCGTGTACGTGCCCGAGGGAAGCTGGGGGATGCGGTAGAGGCCCGACGAGTCCGTGACGACGACATCTTCGCCCTGCATCGCAGGGGAGGTCGCGGTGATCACCACATCAGGAACCGGCTTGCCGGTGGCGGCGTCATTCACAATACCCGTGATGACAGCCGACCCCTGGGCAAATGCCAGAGAGGAAACGAGCGCGCTACCGATGAGCGCGGCCCGGTACAGCCAGGTTGTTGGACGCAAGCGACCCTCCCAGGAAGTGAAACGAATTGCGGGGCGGAACCTACTCGCGACCACACCGCTGTCAACGCCTCTCGATACCGACGCGACAGATTTGTTATGAGGGCTCACCCCATGTTCGACTCGGTCCTGCATAGAGGCGATGTCCCCAAGAGCCGGTTTGGTGTGGGCACCGTCATCTCGGTCTTCATTCACGTCGGGCTCGCGGCGCTGGTGTTGTGGCTCACCACGCGGCCGCCGCCGATCGACGAAGACGTCTCGGAAGTGAAGTTCTTCGCCGCCGTGCCGCCGCCTCCGCCTCCGCCTCCGCCTCCCGCGGGTGGCAAGAAGCAGAAGGAAGAGCGGAAGGTCGAGAAGAAGGTGGTGAAGAAGGACGTGCTGGTGCAGCCCAAGGAGATCCCCGTCGACAAGCCGGCGGAAGCAGAGCCCCAGAAGGAGGAGCCCTCGCCCGAGCCCGAAGGTGAAGAGGGCGGCGTCGAAGGCGGCGTGGTCGGCGGCGTCGTCGGCGGGGTGGTCGGTGGCGTGGTCGGCGGCGTGGTCGGCGGCACGCTGGGCGGCACGGGCACCGACGTGGTGCCCTTCGGCGAGGGCATGACCCGCCCCGAGTGCGACAAGTCGGTGCTGGGCTCGGGCATCTACACCCGCGAGGCGCTCGAGGCGCGCATCGAGGGGATGATGATCGTGAAGTGCAACATCTTCTCGGACGGCGCGGTGAAGAACTGCCGGGTGATCAAGCCGCTGCCGCACCTCTCGGAGTCGGTGCTCGCCAAGCTGGCGACGATGACCTGCAAGCCCGCCACCTTCCAGGGCAAGCCGATCAGCATCGACTACGTGCAGAACTTTCAGTTCAAGATGCCGCGCTGAAGAATCCGCCCGCGGCAACACGCCTCACTCACATCATTCCGTTGGCCCTCAGTCGGGGCCCGCATTAGGAAGCCCCGCTCATGGACTTCTCACTTGGTGGTCTCTGGTCGCACATGGGGTTGTTCGCGAAGTTCATCGTCCTCACGATGATGATCATGTCGCTGGCCAGCCTGTTGGTGATGTTCGAGCGCATCATCGTCTTCATGCGCTCGGGCTCCGAGTCGGTGAAGTTCGCCGAGAAGATGGCGAGCCTGCTCTCGGGCGGTGATCTCGCCGCGGCGGCCAACTCGGGCCTCACCAAGAACGTCGGCCACCTCGGCCGCACCATCAACGCGGGGCTCACCGCCTTCCGCCACGCCTCCAGTAATAAGGACGTGGCGGTCGACTCGGTCGCCCGCGCGCTCGAGCGCCAGGCCGCCCGCGAGGTGCAGAGCCTCAAGCGCGGCATGGGCGTGCTCGCCACCGTCGGGTCCACCGCGCCCTTCGTCGGGCTGCTCGGCACCACGATGGGCATCGTGAACTCCTTCCAGCAGATGGCGAACTCCGGCTCCGGCGGCCTGGGCACGGTGTCGGCCGGCATCTCCGAGGCGCTCGTCACCACCGCGCTGGGCCTGCTGGTCGCCATCCCCGCCGTGATGGCCTTCAACTTCCTCCAGGGCTGGGTCGATGCCCGCTCGGTCGATCTCTCGGAGTCGAGCAACGAGTTCCTCGACGTCGTCAGCAAGCACTTCGCGAAGTAATCGCCGCTGAGACCGGAGCTCGACCATGTCGATGGCCGTTGGTGGTGGGAAGGGCATCAAGGCCGAGATCAACGTCACCCCGATGGTGGACGTGGTGCTCGTGCTGCTCATCATCTTCATGGTGATCACCCCCATGCTTCAGCGCGGCAAAGACGTGCAGCTGCCCAAGGCGATGAAGGTCGATGACGAGAAGAAGGGCGGCGCCGACCCGATCGTCGTCTCGGTGACCCCCGACAAGCGCATCTACGTCGAGAGCGAGAGCTACGACGACGAGGGCTTCCAGGCCGAGCTCGAGAAGAAGCTGATCTCGAACCCCGGCCGGCGCATCTTGCTCAAGGGCGACGCCTCGCTGGTGTTCGACGACGTGCGGCGGGTGATGAACCTCGCGCGCAAGTCAGGGGCGAAGTCGATCGCCCTGGGCGTCGAAGAGGTGAAGAAGTGAGCGGCCACAAGCGGCGGAAGATCTCGGTCAAGCCGCAGACGGGCCTGAACTCCGACATCAACATCACGCCGATGGTCGACGTCGTGCTGGTGCTGCTGATCATCTTCATGGTCGTCACCCCGCTCCTCGAGAAGGACATCGAGGTCAAGGTGCCCGAGACCGACAAGGTCGAGCAGCAAGACGAGCTCCCCCAGGACCAGCTGGTGGTGACGGTCTCCGAGGCCGGCGAGGTGAAGATCAACCTCGACGTGGTGGCCACGCAGGAGATCTACGTCGAGAAGCTCAGCCGCATGCTCGCCGCGAAGAAGAAGGGCGATCGCCTGGTGTTCTTCACCGCCGACGACAAGACGAACTACGCCAAGCTGGTCAGCGCCCTCGACGGGGCGCGGCAGGCCGGCGCCGAGACGCTGGGCATGGCCACCGACAAGATCGAAGCGGCCACCGTGCAGCCGGGGCTCGAGGCTCCGGCTCCGGAACCGGCCCCTTGAGTCACTTCGGCTCGAACTCCGGTTCGAGCTGGGCGGTCTCGATCGCCTTCACCACCTCGGGATCCATCAGCTGCCGGTAGATGTACTCGACCAGCCCGCCGGTGATGCACCAGATGGGCAAGATGAACCAGCTGGTCATCTCGAAGAAGTTGCCGGCGTCGGCGTAGAACCAGACCTTGAGCCCGGTGAGCCCGTAGATCAGCCACCCCGAGGCGCACTCCCAACTGAAGATGATCAACCCGTAGCCCAGCGCGCGCAGGGTGAAGTGCACGTGGGGGATCTTCCGGTAGAGCGCCTCGATGCCGAAGCAGGCCACCGCGTAGACCGGGAACATCCACAGGCTGCACTGGCCGTAGAGCGAGCGCGCGGGCACCGACCAGATGGCGTCGAGGTGCAGGCTCGCGTCGACGCGCCAGTCGAACTGGAAGAGGTACTTGAGCCCCGGCACGTTCCGCGCGTTGCGCACCAGGTTGTAGAAGACGATCTCCAGCGCCACGCCGAGGAAGCCGTAGAGCGCGAAGCGGAAGGCGCCGAA
>JBBRUE010000565.1:0-5132 GCA_038248085.1 Myxococcales bacterium
ACGTGCACCGTCGACCAGCGCTGCGAGCAGGGGGTGTGTGTCGGGTCGTCGTGCGGCGGCTGCCTCGATCCCCTCGGGCTGTGTCGCGCGGGAACGTCGAACACCAGTTGCGGGGGCGACGGCGGGGTGTGCGTGGCGTGCGGCGCCGACCAGGCCTGCATGGGGGCGCGCTGCGTCTTCACCCGCTGTGACGTGACGAACTGCCGCTTCGGCTGCTGCCAGCCGGACACGCGCTGCGAGACGAGCACCAGCGCCTTCTCGTGTGGACTCAACGGCGAGAGCTGCCTGACGTGCGCCGGCGCACAGCAGTGCCTCGGCGGCGGCTGCCAGTGAGCCGCGTCACATGTCGGAGGTGCGGACCAGCGCGCGCAGCACCGTGCGCACCAGGATGCTGAGGTCGAGGGCGATGCTCCAGTTGCGCTGATACTCGACGTCGAGCGCCACCACGTCGTCGAAGCCCTTCAGGTGCCGCTGCCCGCTGACCTGCCACAGCCCGGTGAGCCCCGGCTTCACCTCGAGCCGCCGCCAGTGATCCGGCGCGTAGTGGCCCACCTCGTCGAGCGTCGGCGGCCGCGTGCCCACGAGGCTCATCTCGCCCTTGAGCACGTTCCAGAACTGCGGGAGCTCGTCGATCATCGTCCGGCGCAGCACGTGGCCCACGCGGGTGATGCGCGGGTCCGTCTTCTGCGGCTTGAAGAACAACGGGTCGGCGCACTTCACCGACAGCTTCAGGCGATCGGCGTTGGGCACCATGGTGCGGAACTTCCAGATGGGGAACTGCCAGCCGTGGCGCCCCACCCGGTACTGCATGAAGAACGTCGGCCCGCCGTCCTCGAGATGAATGGCCAGCGCCACCCACGGCAGCAACGACATCGTGATGCCCAGGCCCACCATTGCGCCCATCACGTCGATGACCCGCTTGAGCCGACTCTGCACCGACGGGTGCGCGGCGAGCGCGAAGTGCACCGGCTCGTTCTCTTTCGTCTGCTCCGCGAGTGCCTCGTCGATCAGCGCCGGCGTGGTGAGGTCCCACTCGTCGAGCAGCTGGCCGAGCATCACCCAGTGCCCGGAGCGCGCTTCCTTCTTCTGGACGAGCAGCGCGCGCTCGAGCTGCTGCGGACTGATGTAGCTGCGGTGCACCAGCACCTCACCAAGTCTGGTGACCGCGTGGTGCGCCAACTGGAGGTGACGCTCGGTCCCGGGCGCGCTCAGCTTGGTGATCCCGCTCTCGAGGACGACGCTCATGACCAGAGCTAATCCACCCTCCGTGCCACGCCGAGCGCCGTTCCCGACCCCTCGCAAGTGGATGGAAGCGTTGGCGGCCATGCAGTGCGGCTGCAATGTGCAGCGTAACTGTGTGTTCTGAGGCGAGTACCGGTGCGTCAAAACTGCGCCTCGCGCATGTGCTGCTGCGCGGGGTCTGGGCTTAGAACGACCCGCTGATGCCGGTGGGCCCGACGGCGATCTGGACGCGCGATTTGGTCTGCGGCGTGGTGCCTTCGAGGGCGAGCACCGCGCCGGCGGCTGCCGGAAGGCTCCCGATGGCCATGGTCAGCACTGGGGCGAGCCCGCGCCCGTCGTCGATGGCGACGGCCAGCCCGGCGGCGCCCGCCATCAGCACCGCGCAGGCGAGGAAGGCGAGGGTGATCTCCCCGCGCCCGCCGAGCGCCTGGTGAATGGTGAAAGCCACGCCGGTGATCAGCAGCGACGACAGCGCGGCGGTGGCGAAGGTCGCGTCGAAGCGGGTGTTCTGGCCGACCAGCAACAACGCGATGCCGAGGCTCGCGGCCCCCGCAAGAGTTCCGCCGCCGGTCGCGAGCAGGGAGCGCGTGACGGCCGACGGCGGAGCAGGAGGCTGGGGCTGTGGAGTGAGTCGCGCTTCAGGCGGAGGTTCCGCCTGCGAGAGGGCGAGCGCCAGGACGAGTGACAGCATGCCCCGACCTTAACGCCCTCGCGGGGGGAGACTCAGGTGTTGTTCGGCTTGGCCGTCGGCTGACCGGCCGACTTCCAGCCCGCGATGCCCTCGGGGAGCACCGCCACGTTGGTGTACCCGTTCTCCATCGCGCGCTTCGCCGCTGCGTGCGACGCGCCGCACTTCTGGTTGGCGCAGTAGAAGACGAGCTTCGAGTCCTTGTTGGCGGGCAGCTCCTTCACGTCGTACTGCGAGCTCGAGGTCAGCAGCACCGCGCCGGGAATGATGCCCTGCGACGAGCGGGTCTCCTTGCCGTTCGCGTCGACCGGGGTGACCTTCTTGTCCTTCTGCCAGGCCGCGACCTCGGCGACCGTGGCCTTGGTGGGCTCGAGCGCGCTGGCCTGGTGGCCTTCCCCTTCACAGGCGAGGGCGGCAGCGGGGACCAGCGAGGCAGCGAGGGCGAGCGAGAGGACGATGCGCTTCATGGGAGGCTCCTTGAGAGGGGATCGAAACTGGCGAAGTTATGCGGCTGAGTAGGGCTCGCCGCAACCCCATATGAGCCCAGCGGGGGTGAAAGTTTCAGCGCAGTGAGATCAACGGGTTGAGCGCAACTTCACCTTCGCGAAGGCCGCCGCCTCCAGCAGCGCGGAGATCATCGGGGTCGGATCAGCCTCGTTCTTCCCGGCGAGGTCGTAGGCGACGCCGTGATCAGGCGAGGTGCGCGGCACCGGCAGTCCGAGCGTCACGTTGACCGTGCGCTCGAAGTCGAGCGTCTTGGTCGCGACGAGGCCCTGGTCGTGGAACATCGCCAGCGCGACGTCGTAGGGGAACCGGTGGGCGCGCGCGAAGAGCCCGTCGGCGGCGAAGGGGCCGTGCACGTCGAGGCCCTTCGCCCGGGCGAGCTTGATGGCGGGGGTGATGATCTCGTCTTCTTCACGGCCGAGGACGCCGCCGTCACCTGCGTGGGGGTTGAGGCCGCACACCGCGATGCGCGGGCGACGGTTGAGGATCGCGGTGAGCCCGTGGTCGAGCAGCGAGAGCTGGGCCACCAGCTTCGGAGTGGTGATCGCCCCGGGCACGCGTGAAATGGGGAGGTGGTTGGTGGCGAGCGCGACCGACAGCAGCGGTCCCTTCATCAACATCATCACCGGGACGCCGAAGGACTCGGCGAGCAACTCGGTGTGGCCGGCGAAGGGGATGCCGGACTTCGAGATCGCCTCCTTCGACACCGGCGCGGTGCACAGCGCGTCGACCTCACCGGCCAGCGCGGCGGCGATGGCGGAGGTGACGTAGGCGTACTGCGCGCGGCCGCCGAGCTTCGTGGGCTTGCCAGGCGTGCGGTCTTTCTTCGCGAGCTGGCTGACGA
The DNA here is from genome assembly GCA_038248085.1 of Myxococcales bacterium. Lineage (GTDB taxonomy): Bacteria > Myxococcota > Myxococcia > Myxococcales > Myxococcaceae > Archangium_A. The sequence continues at coordinate 3,279 of JBBRUE010000565.1, forward strand.
CGCGCACCTCGAGCCCCGGGGCGCGCACCGAGGCGTCACCGAAGAGCACCGGCGTGAGCGCGCGCTTCACCTTCGGGTTCGCGAGGGCCTTCAACGTCACCTCGAGGCCGATGCCCGAGGGATCTCCCAGCGAAATGCCGACGCGCACCATGGCGCGGACCCTAGCAGCGCCAGGGAAACCGCTACGGCTTGAGGACTTCCGGATCGCAGGTGTGCCGCAGCTCCGACTCGATCGCCGCGCGACGGTGCGGGTACTCGGTGGTGACCCACTCGAGCAGGCTGGCGGCCTCGGTGTTGCGGCCGAGCTTGCAGAGGCTCGAGAGGCGCACGCGCCAGGCCTCGTCGCTCCAGCGGCCCGACGCGCACTGCTTCTGGTAGGCGCTGAGCAGCCACAGGGCCCGCTCGGCCTGGTTGTTGGTGAGCAGCTTCCGCGCGCCGAGGGCCGCGCGCATCTCGGTGGCGGGATCACACGACGGGAAGTTCTCCTCGACGACGACGTCGAACGCTTCCTCCGTCGCGGGTTCCGTCTTCTCGGCGCCGGGCATCGGTGGCGGTGAGACGTCCGGCGTCTCGGGCTTCACTTCCACCAGGGGCGTTGCGGCGATCGGCGCTTCGGCCTTCACGTGCGGCTTCGCGCTCGCGACGACGACTCCGGGCTTCGAGACCTCGGCCGGGGCGGCGATCACCGTCACCCCCTCGCTCGTCGACTTCGAGCCCTCCTCGACCACGATCGGATCGACCGCCTGCAGCTCGGGCACCGGCCTCACTTCCGCCACGACGACCGGCTTGACGACTCCCGCGCCCGGAACCGGAGCTCGGCTTCCACCCACCGCGCGCGGCGCCTCGCGAACCGGAGCCAACACCGCCGCCTTCACCCCGACCGTCACCAACGCGCCCACCCCGATCGCTGCCGCGAACAAGATCACCTTCGCGCCCAGACCCAGCGAGGTGAGCCCGGCCGCAACGCTCCCCTGCGCCGCGGTCTGCGCGGCCACCGCGGTGGTCGCCACGGTCGCCGTCGCCACGCCGGCCACGGGGATCGCCACGCCCAGCGCGCGCTCGAGGTTCTGGCGCACGCGGCGCTCGTCGGCGGCCGTCGGTTCGACGGAATCGAGCGACGCCAGCGCCCCCCGGGCTTCTTTCGACAGCGGCTTCATCGGAGCTCCTGTGCCTCGCGCCTCACGAGGTCTTCGAACTGCTGCCGCGCAGCCCGCAGGCGCGTGTACAGCGTATTGAGATTGGTCCCGGTCGCCTCGGCCACCTCGGGCACCGAGTACCCTTCGAGATCGACCAGCAGCAGCACCTCGCGGCGCTCCGGCTCGAGCACCGCCAGCAGCTGGTTCACCCGCTGGCTCACCTGCTTCGCCGCCGTCACGCCCTCGGGGCTCGGGGCCCCGGTCTGCAGCTGCAACGAGACCTCTTCGGTCGGGCGCTGCTTGCGGCGGGTGTCGCTCGCCACGCGCAGCGCGATGCCCAGCAGCCAGGTGCGGGGCGTCGAGCGGCCCTCGAACTCGGAGAACCGGCGCCAGGCGATGACGAAGACCTCCTGCGCGGCGTCGTCGATCGACCCGGGGTGCACGCCCAGGCGCGACAGCGTGCGCCACACGGCGCGGAAGTGCTCCGCGTAGATCGCTCCGAAGGCCGCGGAATCAGGCGGCTTCTGCATGCGGAACACCCGTGCGGTCGCGGTCACTGCCCATGAGTGGTGCCGACCCCCGGTTTCCGTTGCGGTCAGACGTCAGATCTTCACTTCGACGACCGCCGCCGCGCGGAGCTCCTGCACGTATTGGTCGGTGTACTTCTCGAGCTGGCCGCGGAGCATCTTCTCGCGGAGCTGGTCCTTCACCTCGTCGA
>JBBRUE010000566.1:0-5121 GCA_038248085.1 Myxococcales bacterium
GAGCTCCCCGATACGCCGCTCGTGGGTCCGGCGCTGGTGGCGGTGCTGAATCTCCCCGAGCGGCTGGCGGAGGCGCTGGGCGCGCGCCTCGTCATCGCCCTCGACGAATTCCAGGAGCTCACCGCGCTCTCCACCGCGAAGCAGGCGCCCGACGTGATGGCGCTGCTGCGCAGCGTCTGGCAGCGACACCGGCGCACGACCTACGTGGTGTCGGGCTCGGCGCGGAGCACCCTGCTCGAGCTGGCGACGTCCGAGCGCTCGCCCTTCTTCCAGCACTTCGAGGTGCTGGAAGTCGGCGGCTTCGACGAGGTGCCCGCGGTGGAGTTGCTGGTGCGCGCGGGCGTCGAAGGGCCGCACCCGATCTCCGCGCCGCTGGCGAAGCGGGTGTTCGCGGTCATCGGGGTGAGCCCGTTCTATCTGCAGGGCGTCGGCGAGGCGCTCGCCGAAGAGCCCGGCCGCGCCGACGCCCGCCTGCGCGCCGCGCTGCAGCGGGTGCTGTTCTCCGACACCGGGCGCTTGTCGCTCTACTTCCTCAACGAGTTCCAGCGCCTGGTGGGGCGGGCGACGACGCTCGCGGCGACGCTCAAGGCCCTCGCCGCGGGGCCGAGGGCGCTGGGCGAGGTGGCGAAGGCCAGCGATGAAGCCCGAGCTGCGGAGCGATCGACTGCGGCTCTTCGATGCCGTGGTGCGGCTGGGTGGGTTCTCGGCCGCGGCGCGCGCCCTCGCTCACCCAGTCGACGGTGAGCCAGGTCATCGCCGCCCTCGAGGCCGACGTGGGCGAAACGTTGATCGATCGTTCGGTGCGGGGGCTCCGCCTCACCGAGGTGGGGCGCACGCTGCACGCCCACGCGCGCGAGGTGCTCGCGGCCCTCGATGCCGCGCGCGACGCGCTCTCGCGGCTCGACGCGGTGGTGACGGGCTCGGTGCGAGTGGGCACCAGCGACACCTGGGCCACGCACCTGCTGCCTCCGGTGTTCTCCGCCTTCCGCCGCGCGCACCCGGGCGTGGAGCTGCGCCTGGACAACCGGCCGTCCCCGGCGATGGTGGCCATGGAGATGAGCAGCCTCGAGGTGCTCAAGCGGCTCGTCGAGCTCGACTTCGGGGTGTCGGTGGTGCCGGAGCTGGCCGTGCGCGACGAGGTGCTGGTGGGGCGGCTGGTGACGCGACCGCTGGTCGGCGCCGAGCGGCGGATGGTGGGGTTGCTGTTGCCAGCGTCACCCAGTCGCGCGGCCATCGCCTTCGCGGACCTGGCGCGACACGTTTTGGGAAAGTGAGCGGGCCGTTGGGTCTCACTGACCCGCGCGCGGGAGAGGGGGAGTCGCGGCTACGGCGCCTGGCAGCTCGCGATGGGTGCCTGGAGGTAGGCGAACCACGCGCTGGTGGCCGTCTGTCCGCCCGCGGCGGCGGTCCGGGTAGCCCTCAGTCGAACGAGCGTGCCCGCCATCACCGGGCTTCCCGGGCCCCCGGTGAACTTCACGAAACCGCCACCGATGTCGAAGTGTGTGGGGAGGGTGATCGTCCGCGCAGGCGTGCTGGCGACCTCGAGCACCAGGGTCGTCACCGTGGTGTCGTGGACGGAGAACTCGAGCCACCATTCGCCGGTGAAGCAGCCCTCGGCGCTGAACCCCGGGTCCCACGTGCACGTCCCCGGGCAGGCCCCGTGGGTGCCTCCGCAACCGTCAGGACCGCAGGTGTTGGCGTTGGGCTGACAGCAGGTGAGGTTCGCGAGGCACACCGAGCCGCTGGCGCAGGCGCACGTTCCTCCGCAACCGTTGCTGCCGCAGGTGTTCGCTGCACAGGTCGGCGTGCAGACCGGGCAGTCACCGTGCGTGCCGCCGCAACCGTCAGGACCACAGGTGTTGGCGTTGGGCTGACAGCAGGTGAGGTTCGCGAGGCACACCGAGCCCGCGGTGCAGGCGCACGTCCCACCGCAGCCGTTGTTGCCGCAGGTGTTCGCCGCGCAGGTCGGCGTGCAGGCCAATGAGCAGTCGAGCACCGGCGCTGCCTGCATGTAGGGGAACCAGGCGCTCAGCGCGGTCCTGCCGCCTCCCGTGGTGGACTGGGTGGCCCTGATCCGGACGAGCGTGCCGGCGGCGACCGGGCTCGCAGGGACTCCGGTGAACCGCACGTAGCCGCCGGTGAGCACGCGGCGGGTGGACAGGTTGACCGTACGCGCGGGCGTTCCGCTGACCTCCACCAGCATCGTCGCCACCGTCGCGTCAGTGACGGAGAACTCGAGCCGCGTGGTGGTCAGGCGCGACGAGGAGGTGCCGAAGCCCGGGTCCCACCCGCATGCGGGGCAGGTGCCGTGGGTGCCGCCGCAGCCGTCGGGCCCGCAGGGGTTGGCGTTGGGGTGACAGCAGGTGAGGTTCGCCAGGCAGACCGCGCCGCTGGTGCACGCGCAGGTTCCGCCGCAGCCGTTGCTGCCGCAGGTGTCGGGGGCACAGGTCGGCGTGCAGACCGGGCAGGCGCCATGCGTGCCGCCACAGCCGTCGGGCCCGCAGGTGTTGGCGTTGGGGTGACAGCAGGTGAGGTTCGCGAGGCACACTGAGCCGCTGGCGCACGGGCACGTTCCGCCGCAGCCGTTGCTCCCGCATGTGTCTGCCGTGCAGACCGGCGTGCACACCGCGCCGGTCCCGGTGATCTCGACGAGGTTGCTGCCGGAGAGCGTCGTGAGCAGCGTGACGTAGAGCAGGTCGCCAGCGTCGTCGAGCGAGGTCGCGACGGTGGCGGGCGCGCCGTTGAGCGTCACCTGCGCAGCCGCGGCCGTGAAGGCGCTCACGACGATCACCGGCCGCTTGTAGGTCGCCCCGCCAGTGCCGAAGCGGAGGCGCGCGACGTTGGCCGCCGCCTGGACGTCCCACGTGCGGTAGACGTGGTCGTACCCGAGCGGTGAGTAGACGTGTGCCGTCGCGTTGCCGCTGCCTTCTCTGCCCGTGTGGACCAGCGTGCCGACGATCGCCTGCACGGAGATCATGCCGCTGTGGATCGCCTCGGTCTCCGCGATGAGCTGGGCGGCGCCGTGGTCGGTGTACTTCCCGATGCACATCGCCAGCGAGTAGTTCGCGTAGCCCGGCGTCGAGCCGGAGCCGCCGTACAGCGTTCCCTGCTTCGTCCCCCAGGTGAGGCGCTTGGAGTTGTACGAGTCGAAGAAGTTCATCTGGAACGCGTACTCGGAGCCGTTCAGGTCCGGGTACACCGGCAGGTGGGTGCCTTGCCGGTCAGCGCCGTCGCCGAAGCCTTCGCCGGCCTGCTTCTGGGCGTAGGTCTCGGTCTGCACGAACGCCGCCTCCGCGTCGCCACGGCCCGAGAGGGGCGTGACCCACTGCCAGACGTAGGGGATCGTGTTGGTGCCTCCGTAGGTCCAGTTGCGCATGTCGTTCGTCACGAAGCGCTTCAGGTCGCCGAAGCTCTGGCCGTCCGGCGCGTCGGTGCTGCCCGCCCAGTCCCACGTCCCCTTCCACGACGCAGCCGAGACGAGCGAGTAGGGCGCGAGCGTGTTGTTGAGGAACGCGGACGAGTCGCTCTGGACGCCCGCGGAAGCGTCGATGGTGATCGCATAGACGACGGAGTCGAGACCGTCGGCGATGAACCAGTCCGTCGTCACCGAGACCCACTTGCGATCGTCGATGCCGTTCTTCAGCAGCGTCGTGTACTGCTTGTGGGTGACGCGGAAGATCAGGTGGTGCGGGCCGAGGAAGACGGGCCCCTGGTGGAAGTCGAAGCCGTCGCGCTTGTCCGTCGTCGCCGAGAAACCCGCGCCGAAGACGGGGTTGACGCCGCCGTACTGGCTCCAGTGCATGTGCATCACGTTGGTGCCCCAGCCCTGGGCATTGGAGGCGTTGATGGCCGACGGATCTTCCTCAGCGATGATGCGCGGCGAGGCGACGTCGGGCTGCCAGGTGAGGCGGGTCACGTAGCCCTTGATCGAGGGCACGAGGGCGTTCGGGTACACCTTGGCGAAGAAGAACTCGCGATCGAGACCCTTCGAGTCTTTCCAGGTGATCTTGTCGACCGTGGTGAAGCCGTTCACCCCGGGAGCGTCCGCTTCGAAGGTGACGGCGAAGGAGGGCCCGGGTCCCAACGCCGAGAGCAGCGCGACGGTGACCGCGAGGGAGCGGGCTGCAAGACGACCACTGCTGCCGCGTATCGAGCTCATGACTCCCCCTGACGCGCAAATGTCGACCGATGTCCTCTCGAGGTGGTGCACCGCACATGCCGCGGTCGTCGAGGTGAAGGGCCTCGGGCCGAGTCCCGTCGATTGAGGAGGGAGCTGCGAGGCAATCCTTGCGCCGGGCCTGCACGATTGGACCAGCCAATGCGCCTCACGAGACGCGCCACGATCGTCTGATGAAGTTCAAGATCGAACGGTCATTCTTTTACTCAGCTACTAATGGGTCCTGCGACTTTTCTGATTCCTGCGGGGTAGCGTGTCTGTTCCCCGTCCCGACGATTTCTGGAGGTCGCTGTGTCGACTCGCCTCAACCCGAAGGCTGGGTGGTCCCTCGCGCTGACACTCGTCGCGTCGGTGGCCTGGCCCCAGCCGCCCGCGCCCGCGGTGTTCTGCCAGAAGTACCCCACCGCCCCCGCGTGCGTCGGCGGTCAGCCGGCGTGCACCTACTGTCACGTGGCCGCTCCACAACGGAACGTCTACGGCGCGGCGCTCGAGTCGCACCTCGCCCCGGGCGCACCGCGGCCGCTCTCCGAAGGTGATTTCGCGTTGGCGCTGCCGGCCGCGCTGGCGGCTGTCGAGGCGGCGGACACCGACGGCGACCAGGTGAGCAATCTCCTCGAGATTCAGCGGGGCACGCTCCCGGCCGACCCCAGCAGCTTCCCGTCCGACCTTCCTTGCGCCGGCGGCAACAACCCGCAGTTCAAGGTCTGCCACTACGACCTCCGCTACGTGTACCGGAAGCTGCTGCTCGACTTCTGCGGCTACTCGCCGACGTATGCGCTGCTCAAGCAGTTCCAGTCGCTCGCCACCGACGACCTGCGCCGCATTTATCTCGACCAGGAGCTCGACCGCTGCCTGTCGACCGACTTCTGGCGCGGGAAGAACGGCACGCTGTGGAAGCTGGCGCACCCGAAGATCCGCCCGGTCGGTTCGCTGAAGGCCGGTGA
>JBBRUE010000567.1:0-5115 GCA_038248085.1 Myxococcales bacterium
GGGGCGGCGGCGGCTTTCGCTCCCGGTCGCCCAGGAGCTGGGAATCGGTGCCCCGGACGGTGATGACGTCGCCGGCGGCGAGGGGCTGCTCGGGGGTGGCCCGCTTGCCGTTGACCCTGATTTTCTTCACCCGGATCATCTTGAAGAGATGGCTGAAGGGCACGCTGGCCAGCGTCTTCTTGAGGAACTTGTCCAGCCGGACCCCGGCGTGGTCGTCGGTGACGCGGAACTCGAGCACGAGGGGCCTGTACTCCAGCGGAACGCAGTTGTGGAAGGTGCCGCACCGTGACGGTAGAAGCGCGGCACCATGTCAAAGCAGGTCAACATCGAAGAGTTGCTCAAGTTGGGCTCGAAGCAGTGGAACCAGCTCCGCAAGGACGGGAAGGTTCCGCTCGACCACACGGGCGCGACGTTCCCCCAGCTGTTCTCGGCCAACGCCGACTTCTCCGGCCTGATGCTGATCGGCACCGAATGGGAGAAGTGCGATCTCTCGAAGGTCAGCTTCAAGGACGCGGATCTCTCGAACGCCTACTTCCACGGCGGCCGCCTGCAGGACTGCGACTTCCGCGGGGCGAACATGGAAGGGGCGACGTTCGAGAAGCTCAAGCTCCTGCGCTGTGACTTCACCAACGCGACGGGGATCGAGGCGCTCGAGTTCGACGACTGCGACATGGACCGCGTCACGGGGCTCGACGGCGAAGACGCGCCGCCGCCGCCTCCTCCGCCGGCGGTGGGCGTCACCAGCTTCACGCGGGAGCAGCGCGCGAAGGTGATGGGGCTGGTCACCGGGGCACCGGAGAGCGATCTCCCGCCGTTCCGCCCGGGCGACGCGCCGGGGACGATCTTGTTCCGTGGGCTCAAGCACATCTCGAACCCGCCGCCGTGGGTGCTCGACGTGCCCGGGCTGCGGCCGCCCCTGCCGGTGCGCATGCCGCCCGGCGCGAGCCTCGAGCACCAGTACCGCGAGGCGGTGAAGACGCGGCTCGAGGGCCGGCGCCCGGTGCCTGACATGCAGGCGGTGGCGAAGGCGAAGGAAGTCATCGCGACCGGTGGTGGCGACGCGGCGGTGGCGGTCATGTACCTGCGCGAGGTCGGCGAAGAAGTGATCACCAGCGAGCCGGCGATCGACGGGCTCAACGCCGATCTCCGCGAGGCGATCGAGGTGGAGGACACGACGGCCGACGTGGACCCGCGCATCACGGGGGCGCTGCTGGAGCTGAAGTCGTCCTCGGAGGCGCTCGACGTGCTGGGCGAGCTGCGCATGAAGTTGGCGGCGGTGCAGTTGTTCAGCGCGCTGATGGAAGCGGGCTTCATGCCGGACAACAACTGGGAGGAAGCGGTCGATTCGGCCGAGGCCAGCCAGGACCTCGCGCACATCGCGAGCAACGGGAACCGGCCGGTGCTGGGTGACGCGTTCAAGGCGTTCGCCGAGCTGCCCGACGAGATCCGCCTGCGCCGCCTGGCCTATCTGGCGGAAGCGACCGCGCACGTCGAGGCGATGGCCGGCCCGGTGCCCGTCGCGCCCCCGGCCGCGCCCGCCGCCGTCTGACCAGCTCCCCTCGCCCCCAAGGGGGGAACGCCCGCCTCCACCCCGGAGCGCGGGCGTCGTCGTGTCGGGCCGGCCACACGAAGTCTGGGGCCCCTGGCACCGACTTCATGAACAAACTAAACTGACCTCATGAACCACGCGCTGCAGGTCTACCTCGACGACGCCGACTACCGGGCGTTGCGCGCGTGGGCGAAAGCGCGTGGCTGGACGCTCTCTCAGGCCGCGCGGGTGGCGCTCCGGGCGCTGACCCGACCCGACGAGGCGGGAGGCGACCCGCTGTTGGCGGCGAGCGGCATGATCGACGGCCTGCCGCCTGACCTGAGTCACCGCGTCGACACATACCTGCAGCGCACCTACGTCGCGGAGCCACCCTCCACCTATGGCAAGACCGAGCGCAAGCGCCGCACCCGCGCGGCTGTTCGTCGATAGCAGTGCGTGGCTGGCGTTCCTCAGCGCGAGAGATGGGCGTCACGGTGACGCCGACCGACTGCTTCGCAAGGCGCTCGAGCTGAAGATTCCGCTCCTGACGAGCAACCTGGTCCTGGCGGAGGTGCACCGGCTCCTGCTGTTCCGAGCAGGCCCGAGGGCGGCGGCCGCAGCACTCGCCCACCTCGACGCGGGCCGAACCGTCACGGTGCTGTTCCCTGACGCCTCGATTCACCGCGACGTGCGGGCGTGGCTGGCAAAGTTCGCGGACCAGGTCATCAGCTACACCGACGCGGCCAGCTTCTCCCTGATGAAGGCGCACCGGTGCGACACGGCCGTGAGCTTCGACCACGACTTCGCGCTGGCCGGCTTCCTCCTCTGGGACGGCCGCTAAGGCTCGCGGTCGCCGACGAGGGCCTCACGCACGAAGACCCCGGCTGCCGGATCCTTCCTGAACGCCAGGGTCCGCAGCTCGACGTTGCTGAGAAACAGCAGCAGCCGTTGCCGCACCTCGGCTCTGGGGAGCGCGACCTCGGCGACGTCAAAACACTGCGCCATCGCCAACTGGGCGGCGGCGAGCGCCGAGAGCGGCTTGAGTTCCTCGTGCTGCGCCTTCTCGAGAGCGAAGAAGTACCGGGCGCGCACCAACCCGGGCTGCCCGACATTGTCGAAGTCCGATCTGAACGGAGTGCCGCAGACCCACCCATCGGGAAAGAGCATCACCACCTCATCGGTGAGCAAGGTGAGGCCGGCGCCCTGCCCGAGCCGGGACAGCGTCGACTTCCCGTCCCCGCTCTTCCCGGCGGCGACGATCGCGACGTCGCCTTCGCGGAGTCCACACGCGTGAATCAGCACCGCGCCGAGGCGGGTCCCGACGAGGTACCAGGCCAGACGCAGCACGAGCTCGCCCCGGAACATCCCGTCTTCCACGGCGACATCGAGGGTGTCGCCCTCGAGCCGAAACGTGCACCGGCCAAGCGGGGCATCGATGAGGGTCCCCTCGAGGGTCGCGTGACGCCTGATGGTGAGCGCGGGGACCGCGTCCTCGGTGGGAGCGAGAAACCGCTTCCAGTGCACCCGCTCGGTCGACGTCTCGCAGATCGATCGATCGACGCGGATCACCGCGCCCGCGCAGAGAAGATCCACCGTCGCAGTCACGGGAGCTTCGACTTCTTCGGCGCGATGACGTGATTCTCGTCGTCGACGTTCACCATGCGGGGTTGGTGCTTCGCGGCGGCCTTGCCCTTCATCCAGCCGAAGGAAGAGATGCTGATGAGCTCCCCGGGCTTCACGTGATGCGCGGCCGCGCCGGTGAGGGCGACGGTGCCCGAGCCGGGAGCCGCGAAGCGCACGTGACACCCGAGCCGTGTCCCCGTCGAGACGTCGTGCAATTCGACCTTCTCGTGGTCGAAGAACCCGGCAGCCTCGGCGATCGCGGAGTCGAGGTGGAGTCCATCGACGTCATCGAAGTCGGCGCGCGTGACGACGGCGCGGTGCACTTCACCGAGGAGCATCAGGCGGCTGGCTTTCATGAGGTCTCCCATCGAGTGCGGCAACTGTAGCGTTCCTCAGCCGAGCTGGAGCTTCATCTGCACCTGCTCGGTGACGGCGCGCGCGAACAGTCCGCGCTTCCTGAGTGCGGCGGCGAGCTCCTCCGCGAACCCATGCAGGGTGATGACCTCGCGGGCACCGCTGCGTTGGGCGTACGCGAGGAGCGCGGGGAAGTCAGCGTGGTCCGAGACGGGGAAGGCGATGTCGGCGCCGCTCCGGCGCGCGCCCCAGGGCTCCACCGCCCACCCGGTGAGCACCGCGAGGGCGCGATCCTTGACCCCGTTGAGCGAGTCCCCGCGGCGGGAGGGCGGAAAGAGGCCGACCTCGTCGTCGAGGAAGGTGCCATCGAACAGCCGCGCCCCGACGGGCATGCCGAGCTGCTCGTAGATCTGCCCGACGGCGTGGATGGAGGGGTGCGCACAGACGCGGAGCCCCCGCACCGCGAGCTGCCGGATGGTCTCCTGCGACTTGCCCAGGGAGTACGCGAGGAGAATGGGCCGCACGCCGCGCTCGAGCTGCTTTCGGCACCAGGCGACGACGTCGTCATAAACCTGTGCGCGGGGCGGGAAGCGGTACTTCGGGTGGCCGAAGGTCGACTCGATGACGAGGGTCTCGCACTCGAGCACCTCGGCGGGCGCGGAGGTCAGCGCGGGCTCGAGCGACACATCGCCGGTGTAGACGACCCGGTGCCCGTCGCCGCGCGTGACACGAATCTGCGCGGACCCGAAGACATGCCCGGCCGAGAAGCACTCGAGCCGGAGGTCCTCGAGGGTGATCGACTCGCCGTAGCGAAACGGGGTGGTGTTTTCGAGCGGCCCGAGCCGGTGCGCCATGAGCGCGAGCGTCTCGGGCGTGGCGATGACGCGCTCATGCCGGGCGATGTGATCGCTGTGCGCGTGGCTGACGAAGGCGACCGGCGACCTGGTGCGCGCGTCGAACCACAGGGGCGTTCCCTGGAGCACGAGACCACCGCGGCGCAGCTCGACGGGCATGGAGCACTCCCACTAGTCGAGAGCGCGCACTGGAGCGACCGCGTCGGTCCGTCGAAACAGACGGGCTCGAAACGGTCAGCTCAGCAGTGTCGGGACGTTACGGCTGGCGCGACCGCTGCTCTACGCAGTCCCGTCGGGCCGGTGAGTGGGGCCGGTGTTGGGTGGGCCCGATGGTCGTAGGTGCGAGGGAGTTGGGTGGGGACCCAACTCCTTCGCGCCTCCCCTCTAGATAGCTAGCAAGTGCATTCAGCCGAAGTCGCCGCACAAGCGACGTAGCTGCACTCGTCAAAGCACGAGTAAGGCCTGCCTGGGCTGTCAGTGCACACAAGGAAGACCGAACCGGCAACCGCGTCAACCGTTCGGACCACGGGAGGTGTGTACGTCTTCAACTTCTTCGAGGTCATCATCATCTCCAGATTCTCACTTCGCCACCGATGAAGTCGGAAAGCACCAAATCCTGCAGAGAGTCGCCAGAGAGGTCGTCTACCAAGCTCACTGCACCGAGTCGGCTGTTGACGTTGCCTGTGATGGCGACGGCATCAAACCTCGAGGTCCAGAACTGCGCAGTTGACCCGATCGCTCCAGACTCAAACGACC
>JBBRUE010000568.1:0-5108 GCA_038248085.1 Myxococcales bacterium
GTGGCAAGTGCGGCCAGGCCGTCCCGCTCTACGAGTCGGTGCTCAAGCTCAACGGCAAGGTGAAGGACGCCTCCGACGGCGTCGCCATCTGTCGCCAGAGCATGGTCCCCTCGACGATGGAATGAGCGGGGCCTCTTCCTGGCCGGGGCGCGTCGTGGTCGGGGCCGGGCTGCGGTTGCTCCGCGCCGTTCCACGCGGGGGCCGCGAGGCCTTTGCCCACTTCGTCGGCTGGTTCGCGTGGACCTTCCACATCCGCCGTGCCGTCGCGCTCGACAACGTGCGCCACGCCTTCCCTGCGCAGCCGCCCGCCGCGCATCGCCGCCTGGTCCGCGAGGCCTACGACTCGATGGCGCTGGCGATGCTCGAGTCGGTGACCTCCGATCTGATCCCCGATGCGGAGCTCGACGAACTCGTCGCGGTGGCCGACTGGAAGGGCCTCGACGCGCTCCTCGCCGCCCGGAAGCCGGTGTTGATCGCCTCGGCGCACCTCGGCAGCTGGGAACTCTTCGCCGAAGTCATGGCTCGACGGGGTCACGTCTTCTCGGCGGTGGTGCGACCCCTGGTGGGGGCCTTCAACGAGTGGCTGGTACGCAGCCGGGAACGTGCGGGCGTCGAGCTGATCCTCCAGCGCGGCGCGCTGCGAAACATGCTCAAGGCCCTCAAGCGGGGGAGGGCGGTGGTCCAACTCATCGACCAGGCACTCCCCGGCGCCGAGGCGCTGTGGGTCCCCTTCTTCGGGCGCCCCGCGTCCACCACCCCGGCGCTCTCGATGGCCGCCTTGCGGTCAGGTGCACCGGTCTACGTGGTGGTGGCGGTGCGCGAGGCGGGCCGGCTGCGCATGTCCGTCGACGGCCCGTTCCCCGTCACCCCCGGCCGAGATCGCCACGCCGCGCTCGAGGCCCACGCCGCGCAGCTCACCGCCGTGATCGAAGGCCACGTGCGCGAGCACCCCGCCCAGTGGCTCTGGCTCCATCGCCGGTGGAAGGGCTCGCCCGTCAGATCGACAGCCGCAACACCACTCCCGCCTGGACCTGTGCCGGGTAGCGCAGCGAGCTGAGCTGCGAGCGCACCGTGTCACCCGAGCCCGGCTGCCCGGCCTCCGAGAGGTTCGCGATGTCGTTGATCTCCTGCGCGGTCAACTTGAAGCGGAGCTGTCCGCCCGTCTGCCCGTAGAACACCGAGGCGAACGCCTGTACCGAGAGGAAGCTGAGCACCCGGAAGATCGCGTCGAGGCGCGTCAGCGCCGCCGGGTCGTTGATGATGACGATGTTCGTCAGCGAGAGCGTGATCCAGTCGAAGCCCGGAATGCCCGGGCTCGCCAGCGTGACGGCCAGGTTGTGCTTGCCGCCGTACAAGGCGACGTTCTGAATCGGGTCGAGCGTCAGCCCCTGGCTCTGAAACGACGGGAGCGCCGCCGAGAAGGTCTTCACCTGGTACCCGATGGGGTCGTCGTACCCGGCGGGGTTGTAGAAGTACTCCACCCCGACGATCGCGAAGTTCTTGTCGGTGTAGTTGAACTGGAAGGTCGCGCCGCCCGAGACCTGCACCATCACGCCCGTCGGCCGGTAGGCCTCGACCAGGCTGATCTTCTGCAGCAGGTTGTCCGCGGTCAGATCGCTGGGGTAGCGGAAGAGCACGAAGTCCTGCGCGTCGCGGAAGGCGGCCTCGGCGAAGACGTCGAAGGGCCCCAGCGAGGAACTCACGTCGATCGCGTAGCGGCCGCGCCGATCCTTCTGCCACACGCCGCCGATGCCGATCTCCGCAGGCCCGAGCACGAACTCGCCGCGCACCGCGCCCCCGAGCTGCTCGAGCTGCACGCCGGCCGAGGTCACCTTCACCGCGTCGAGCAACCCGTAGGCGTAGAAGTTCCACCCCAGCGACTCCACCGGCACGTGCACCTTGAGCATGTTCACGCCGAGCCGCACGTCGAACGGGTTGAGCGCGTCGCGCGGCTGCGAGTTGAGGAAGTCGGTGGGGTACCAGATGCGAGAGACGCCCCAGCGCACCTTCTGGCGCCCGATCGTCAGGTACACCTTGCGCGCGATGTCGAAGCGCAGCCAGAGCTGGTCGAGGAACACCGACGGGTTCGCCCGCGTCGCCGGGGTCAGCCCCACCAGCGCGCCGGTGCCCGTCGTGGCCGCCGTGGTGGCCGTCGTGCTTCCGTCGCCCGGCGGTCGCGTGGGGTCGAACTGCATGCGGCCGTTCGCGAACGCCCGCACCCGGTCGTTGGGCCTCCCGTCGAGGTACACGTCGAGGATCATCGGGGCCGAGAACGCGCCGTTGAGGAAGGGCCGCGTCTCCTGGAAGTAGCCTTGGCCAAACATCACCAGTGAACCGCCGATCTTCAGCGGGTCACTCACCGCCTCGGCGGTGTCGAACTTCGATTGCGCCGGGCCACCCGACAGCTGCGCCGAGTCGCGATCGGTGCCTCCGTCGGCGGCTGCACCCGCGTCGGGCTCGTCCGCGAACATCGACCCCTCGTCACGCCCGGAGGCCGCGCCGGCGTCCGCCACCGGCGCGTCGGAGTTGCCGAACAGGTCCAGCTCCGACGGCCGGTCCTGCGCCGCGGCGAAGGCAGGCACCAGCAGGGCTGCCGCCAGCAAGAGGTGACGCATGGGTGGTGTCCTCAGCGGCTCTTCGACTCGAGCCACGCCTTGGTGAACATGTTGTGATCGAGCGTCGACAGGTCGATCGACTTCATCAGCACCAGCGTCGAGTTCGATTTCTCTACCTCGTCGAAGAAGCGCATCTCGCCGGGAAACCACACCTCGGCCTTCTTCGACTCCGAGAAGAGCTTCTGCCACTTGGGGTAGTACGCGGTACGCATCAGCCGGCCCGAGAGCGCGAACTCCTGCCGCTTGAGGATGTTGTGGTTGCCCTTGTCGACCCACAACTTGACCACCGGGTAGGCGACGTCGACGCCCGGCTTCACCGTCAGCTCGAGACACACCGTCTCGAACTTGCCCAGCTTCTCGTCGCCCACGAACTTCGCCTCGTACTCCTCGGCCAGCCGCGACTCGTCGAAGTCGCTGCGCCGGGAGTTGGTGCCGCCGATGCGCTCCCGCTCGGTCGCCCGCTCCCACTTGCCGGTGCCGGGATCGTAGCTCCACAGGTTCTTGTCGAGCCGCAGGTAGCCCTTGCCCTCTTCGCTCTTGGGCTTGGTGAAGAGCATCATCAACTTGTCGTCGGTGTCGCGCCTGAAGATCATCACCTCGCGCACCACGTCGGCTTTGTCCTTCTCCTTCTGCTCGAGGTACGCCAGCGCCTTGTAGTCGCTGCCGTTGCGCTGCCGATCGTCGAGCTCGAGGAGCAGCTTTCCCATCTCCTCCTTCGTCATCTCGGCGAAGGCCGGTGAGGCGAGCGTGAGAGACAGGGTCAAGAGAATCGCGTTGCGCATGGCCGGTTACCCCACGTGAGACATCGCCGTGATCGGCTTGAGCCGCGCGGCGAGGAAGGACGGAATGATCGAGATCGCGGTGATCGCCGCGGTGATGAAGCCGACGCTGAAGAGCACCCACCAGGCCGTGGGCGAGACCACCAGCCGCTCCGAGAAGAAGACGAACTGCCAGCTCGGGGGCAGCGCGATGCGTGCGCCGGTCAACGCCAGCGAACCGAGCACGCCCAGAAGCCCGCCGCCGACCGTTCCCATGAAGCCCAGCAGGGTTCCCTCGGCCATGAACATCGCCATCACCGAGCCGCGCTGCATGCCCACCGCGCGCAGGGTGCCGATTTCCCGGGTGCGTTCACGAATACTGATCCACATCACGTTCATGATGCCCACCCCGATGATCGTCACCAGCGCGACGATCACCATGGTGGCCAGCACCGTCAGCGCGGTGACGATCCACTGCACGAAGGCGGTCTCGTCTTCCCAGTTGGTGACGTCCAGCTTCTGCCCCGTCCAGCTGTCGCGGTTCACCGCGTCGAACTTGGCGAAGTAGGGCCGCGGGTCGGGGTCCATCAACTCGAAGCCGCCCGCCGTCAGCGCCTTGCGCAGCCGCTCCTGCACCGCCTTCACCTGGTCGAGATCCTTCAGGTAGATCTGCAGGGCGCCCGTGGTCTCGTCGTTGAGCTGGTACAGCTGCCGGAGCCCCTGGTCGTTCATGAAGGTGTTCCAGCTCGAGAGCATCCCGATGTCGGCGGCGATCGCCACCAGGGTCACGTCGAGCGTGTTGTTGGTGCCGCGGAAGGTGGGGGCGACGATGGTCATCGTGTCGCCGACCTTCACCCCCAGCTTCTTGGCTTGCGCCTCGAAGATCAGCATCGCGTTGGGCTTGCTCAGGTCGTCGAGCTTGCCCTCCTTGATCTGCACCACCTTGCGGAAGCCGGGCTCGTGCGTGATGTCGATGCCGCCGATGCCCACCTGCTGCGCGCCCGACTCACTCACCAGCTTCGCCCAGCCGCGGCCGCGCTGGACGATGTAGTCGAGCTCCGGCACCTCCCGGGTGATGATCTCCCGCACCTTCTTGTAGTTGGTCACCACCGGCGCCGAGGCCGACGCGCTGGCCTTGTAGAAGCCCGAGACGTTCACGTGGCCGCTCATCAGCGTGGTCGCCGAAACGAGGAGCGTCGTGCGGATGCCGGTGTACGCGCCGGTGAGCATCACCAGCAGCGCGGTCACCCCGGCGATCGCGGTGCCCAGCAGCAGCGTGCGCAGCCGGTGCTGCATCAGGCTGCGGAAGGCGATCAACCACAGCATTCGATCGAAGAGGTTCATTCGTCCGCCTGCATCGCGCGAAGGGGGCTGATCCGCGTCGCCATCACCGCGGGCAGCAGGGTCGAGACCACGGTGACGAAGAGAATGATCACCATCGCGATCGCCAGCGGCCCCGCGGTGACCTGGGGGATCAGCCGCGGCCCCGAGAAGAAGAAGTACATGACGTCGTTGGGCGCGGCGATGCCCTTCGCTGCGATCGCCGCCAGCACGCCCGAGCCCGCCAGCATGCCGAGCCCTCCGAAGATCACCCCCAGCACCACCGACTCGATCAGCACCATCGAGAGGATGAGGCCACGCTGCGCGCCGATGGCCCGCATGGTTCCGATCATCTGCGTGCGTTGGATCGTCGCCATCACCATGGCGTTGTTGATGATCACCATGGCGATGAAGA
>JBBRUE010000569.1:0-5106 GCA_038248085.1 Myxococcales bacterium
GCGCGATGCGGAAGCCGACGGCCGGGGTGGCGGCGATCTCCGGGTGGTTGACGAGGTCGAGGCCCAGCGCAGCGCCCGCGGCGGCGTAGTTCGAGCGCCCGGTGAGCTGAATGGGCCCGCGCCCCTTGAAGCGCACGCCGTCGCCCGGCTGGGTGTTGCCGAGATCGCGCCGGCCTTCGTAGGCGGCGCCCGAGGCGATCTCCTCGAAGTACCGGAGCTGCCCGCTCTCGTGCGCGAGCTGCGCGAGGAACGCCGCCTGCCGCTGCGGGGTGTTGATGTGCCCCTCGGCCATCGCCGCGTTGAGGTACGGCAGGGAGCGGTTGGCGTCGGCGTCCGAGAGGTTGGGCATGATGGCCCGCAGCTGCGCGCTGCTGATCCCGCCCGTGGTCGGCCCCGGAAGGGGACCCGTCGGCGTCACCGGCGCGGGGCCGGGGTTCGCGGACCCTCCGGGCAACCGCAGCGTCTGGCCGGCGTAGATCATGTTCGGGTTGCTGATGCCGTTGAGCGACGCGAGCGTCGAGACCGAGGTGCCGAAGCGCGAGGCGATGCCGCCCAGCGTGTCCCCGGGGCGTACGCGGTAGGTGCCACCACCCGTGACCGGTGCCGGGGCCGAGGGTGCGGGCCCGCCGCTGCCGCTGATCAGCAGGCGCTGCCCGACGGAGATCACATTGGGGTTGCGGATGCCGTTGCGCGCCGCCAGCGACGCGACGGTGGTGCCGAAGCGCGCCGCGATGCCGCTGAGGGTGTCGCCCGAGCGCACGGTGTACGTCTGGCTGACGCCGCTGTTCCCGCTGCTGCCATTGTTCGTCGCGGCCTGCGGCGAGTACCCGTCGGGGACCTGCAGCGTCGCCCCGGCCTGGATGCGGTTCGGGTCGCGGATGCCGTTGGCCTGCGCGAGCGCCCCGACTGACGTGTGGTACCGCGCCGCGATGGCGCCCAGCGTGTCCCCGGACCGAATCGTGTAGCTGCTCATGCAGGGCTTATCGGCCGAGGGCACCACCCCGGAATTCCCCCTGTTTGTTCCCCGCGTTGACACATGGAGCATCCACATCGCAGGGGCGATAGTGGGCAGGTGTAGGCAACTCTCAGTCGGGCGCTGGACCGTCGCGGTTCCCGTCGAGCGCCGCGTTCACCCGGGCGAGGTGGAGACCGAAAGCGCGCATCACCAACGCATGCACGGGCGCCTGCGACAGCAGGTAGATCAACCAGGGCAGCGAGGGGACGAACCCATGAATCGCCGCGAGCGTGTGCCGGCGATGGGAGACCTGCCTGAACTCGAACCAGCCGGTCGTCGTCGTCTTCGACAGCACGCCACCCACGATGTGGAACTTGTCGCGGTCGTCGCCTGACGCCGCTTCGATCAACTCCAACACCAGCAGTGGCCAGGGCCAGAACGCCAACGAGAACGTCAGCCGCGTCGTCCCCTCCACCTGATTGACGCGAATGAACGGCCGGAAGAACTTCGGAAGCCACGTCATGAACTCGCTCGAGATGAAGCGCGTTGGGTGGCCGGGCATCGGCGGCAGCCGCTGAATGGACCGCACGGTCGATTGGCGCGGACGGGTGGCCAGGGCGCGAGGCGGTTGGGCGACGATGGCCCGGGGCCCATCGAAGGTGTGTCGGAGCATGTCCTCGAAGGAACGATGCTGAATCAGCCCCGCGATCTCGGGCTCAGGCTGCGGCTGGGGCAGATCGCACTGCAGGCTGTCGATGAGGGGTGAGACGAGCTCATACGACGACCGGCTGAACAGCTGGACCCAGCGCTTCGAAAAACCGGTCGAGGCGATCGGCACCTGCAGCATTCGCCTGGTCTTCCCCATCGACGCTGCGGTGAGGCGCAGCATGCGCTCGTAGGTGAGCGACTCGCCGTTCGTGAGGTTGAAGGTCTTCGCCATGCGCCCGGGGTCGAGAATGCAGCCCTTCAACACGGCGATCACGTCGTCGACGTGCACCGCCTGGCCGAGGCTTTGCGTCCACTTCGGCAGCACCATCCACGGCAGGCGGCTCACGAGCGACCTGAGGATCTCGAAGGAGCTGCCCCCGGCGCCCACCACCATTCCAGCCCGGAGCGCGGTCACCGGGATCCCCGAGTCCTGGAGCACCGCCTCCACCTCATGACGGCTCTGCAGGTGCTGGCTCACGAAGCCCGCGTCGGGCACCAGTCCGCCCAGGTAGATGATCTGCTTCACGCCATGGTGCGTACACGCCCTGACGAAGTTGTCGGCGAGCAACAGGTCGGTGTCGTGGAAGTTCCCCTGGAAGAGGCGCGACGACGGCATCATCGAGTGCACGAGGTAGACGGCGACGTCGACGCCCTCGAGGGCGGCGCGGGTGCTGCTCGCCGAGAAGAGATCGCACGCCCGCCACTCGACCCCGTCTGCCGCGTCGCGAGGCTGCCGCGCCAACCCGACGACGCGGAACTGCGCTCGCAGCGCAGGCACGAGGCGCGAACCGACGAAGCCGCTCGCGCCGGCGATGGCAACACGGGGTCGGGGCGTCTGGTCCGTCATGGGGGCACAGTGTCGGCCCGCGCTCGACGGCGCCACTGATCCTTGCTCAGTAGGCGGGAGGTCATCGTCGGCAGGCATTCGCACTCGGGAGGCCGGAAATCGGAGTGATACGTCAAATGCGCGCCGCTCATGCGTGCACGGCGCGACTCGCCCTGAATCTCGAACGCCGCCCGCAGAACGTCGCATTCTGGCCCACAGCCGGAGCCAATCAAGGCCCGCCGCGCGTGATCTGCGCGCTCACTCGTGGGGGAATCACATGAAGAGAGTCACACACGCCACGCTCGCCACCGTCATCGGCTGTCTGCTCGTTCCCGGAGGGGCGGCCGCGGCCACCCTGCCGGACCTCTCGGCCGCGCTCTTCGTGTGCAAGGAGACCGGCGACAACAAGAATGACGGCACGAAAGAGAAGCCGCTCCGGGAGCTCGACGCCGCGGTGAAGAAGGCGAAGTCGGGCCAGATCGTCGCTGTCTGCGGCGGCAGCTACTCGGGCACCTTCGACATCGGCTTCGTGGAGTTCGACAAGGCGCTCAAGCTCTTCGGCGGGTTCACCAGCGACTTCGCCACGCGTGACCCGCTCACCCACCCCACCCTGTTCGACCCCGACAACGCCAGCGGCGCCAAGTCGCGCAAGGCGCTCTGGCAGTTCAAGGGCGAGATCGACGGGTTGGTGATCGACGGCTTCGTCTTCGACATGGGGAAGCGCAATTCCTACAGCCGCGCCGAGGGCAAGCCGCCCGACGTCGAGACGGGGATGCTGCTGCTCCCCCCGGAGAAGGACGGTGACGACAAGCCGACCGTCACCGAGCCCTGCCTCTCCATCGCCAGCGCGGCGAAGGCCGGCGACGTGCTGCTCCAGAACAACGTCTTCGCCAACTGCGCGATGTTCGCCGTGCAGGGAGGCGTGCGCGGGGGCACCTTCACCGTCAAGAACAACGTCTTCCTGGGAAATCGGATGACGGCGGTGGAGCTCTACGGCACCTGCGCGGCCAAGGGCTCGGGGCCGAAAGCCAAGCTGACCACGGTGTGCGGCCACGTGGAGTTCGCCTACAACACGGTGCTCTTCACCTGGAGCCGGCTGAAGGACTTCCTCGACATGGGCTACGGCTTCGACGTCAAGACGGGGCTGACCTACGACGTCCACCACAACATCTTCGGCGGCAACATTCGCGGGGGGCTGCGGCACGGGCTCTTCACCGAGAACGAGGTCAAGGTCGACGGCAACGCCTTCTTCGCCAACAAGGACGCAGACCTCGAATACAGCCCGGCGAGCAACACCAAGCTGACCCTGCGGGTGGCGCAGTTCGGTGACCTCACGTTCGCCAGCGTGAAGGACAACACCGACAAGATCCCCGCGGGGCTCCCGGTGGACAAGCCCTACCTCGAGGGCATGCTGGCCGCGCGCTACTCGGAGAAGGCCGACTTCGATCCCAACTCGGCGTCCAACCAGTTCCGAGAGGCCATGGGCCTCAACAAGCGGGGCAAGCTCGAGACCAGGGTGTCGATGTTTGCCAACCGCTACCCGGTCAAGGACGCGGCGAAGTTCTTCGGGGCGAGCAGCGGCGTGGGCGCCCAGGCCATTCCCTAGGTTGCGCCAGGAGGGCGGTGCTGCTGTAGCGCCTTCCCATGAACGTCCCGGTTTCCGGCGCGCCCCGGCGTGGTCCGCTCTTCTGGATTCTCGTCGTGGGAGGCCTCGGGGTCGCCAGTTGCTGCGGGGTCTCACTCGTCGGCGCGCTGCTGTGGGGCGTCGCGACGGACTCCAGCGGTGACCTCGCGCCGGGTGAGGCGAGGGGCGCCAGCTGGCTGCCGGCGGGTGAGATCGCGCGGGGCACCACGCTCACGCAGTCGCTGGCCGGCGGTCGCTGGGTCTACCAGTCGGGGGGGAGCGTCGACTCGGTCGTGGCCCGCTCCGGGGCGACCGCGTGGGTGCAGACCAACTCGAGCGGCTCGCTCTACGCCTTCACCTTCGAGGCCGACGGCGACTACGTGCTGGAGTGGGCGAGCGCCGTCACGCTCTTTGGTGGCACGTCACGCTCGAGCTGCGTCGAGAAGGGCAGCTGGACCCTCG
Source organism: Myxococcales bacterium (assembly GCA_038248085.1). Lineage (GTDB taxonomy): Bacteria > Myxococcota > Myxococcia > Myxococcales > Myxococcaceae > Archangium_A. Next base: position 4,576 of record JBBRUE010000569.1, read on the forward strand.
CCGAGGGCCGCCTGATCCTCGAGCCCGCGTCGCAGCGCGCGACCTACACCACCAACGCCGGCCTCTCGCAGGACAAGGAAGACGTGGACCTCGCCTCGCGCGAGTACCAGCTCGTCGACATCGAGCTGCAGACCCTCGAGGCGACGGGCGCGCCGCTGAAGCGCTTTGCGGGGGTCGAACTCTCGGGCCCCGCGGCGAAGTGGGACGTGAGCCGCGAGCACCTCGCGCTCGACCTCCAGCGTCTGTGAGCCGGAGTTCCGGTGGCTGGGCCTGAGTGTGGAGCGACCGACGGTTCGGGGTCGGGTTTCGACCGTTCACCCCGAGGGAGGGAAGTGGAGTGACGCGGCACCCGTACCGTTGGGCATGCGCCTGCTCCTCCTCAACCCGCCGCACACCGCCATCGGCAGTCGCTGTGTCCCCGACGATCACCTCCCGCCGCTGGGGCTGCTGGCCATCGGCGGTCCGCTGCTCGACGACGGGCACCAGGTCGAGCTGCTCGACGCCGACCTGGTGAACCAGCCGCATGAGTCA
>JBBRUE010000570.1:0-5097 GCA_038248085.1 Myxococcales bacterium
CGGTGCTCAAGTGGACGCCCGCCACCCTCGACTTCGGCTACGCGCCCCCCGGCACGACGATCAACGGCGAGGTCACCTTCAGCAACCTCTCGCTGCGCCCGGTGGTGCTCTCGGTGCTCTCGACGCGCGAGGGCAGCAACCCCAGCGCCGTCTTCAAGGTGACCGAGACCGACACCGCCGACCTCACGAAGCTCACGGTGCCCGGCGGCGTGCGCGACGCGATGACCAACCTCATCGTCGCCGGCACCGCGAAGACCAAGCTCACCTGCAAGCCGCTGGTGCTCGGCCCGCGCCAGGGCCAGCTCGTCGGCACCACCGCGCTGGTGAGCCAGCCGTCGATCAGCGTGACCCTGCGCTGCGTCGGTGGCGGCCCCGACATCGACGTGCGCCCCGCGCCGACCCTCAACTTAGGGCGCGTGGCGTACTTCCCCGGCGCGTCGCCGGCTTCCTTCGCCGCCCGCAAGCTCACCGTGCAGAACGTCGGCACCCGGCCCACCCCGGCGGATCCCCGCGCGAACCTCAAGCTCGGCCAGCCTGACGGCTCGGGCGGCTTCATCAAGCCGTACTGGGAAGTGACGGCGATGGCCGGCTCCGACCTCAGCGAGATCTGCGTCGGCGCCTTCGACGCGAACACCAACACCTGCAGCAACGACCTGCCCACCACCGGCGCCGGTCGCTACGACCCGGCGATCGGCCTCGAGGCTGGCGGCGCGACGAGCCTCCTCGACATCCCCGTGCGCATCACGCCCAACGGCCTGGGCCTGCGCGCGTTCCAGGTGAAGGTGTTCTCGAACGACCCCGACGAGCCCGTCACCACCATCGCGGTCACCGCGAACTCGGTGATGCTGCCGCCCTGCGACGTGGAGATCACCCCCATCGCGCTGCAGTTCGGCATCGTCTCGCCCCCGGCCATCCGCGACCTCGGCTTCTCGGTGCGTAACCGGCTGACCGGCCCCAACGATCTGTGCCTGCTCTCGAACCTCCAGCTGCTCCCCGAGACGGGCACACCCACGGGCATGCCGGCCGTCTTCTCGCTGCCCGGCGGGCCGATCGACGAGCTCGAGCTGATGCCGGGCGAGACCCGGCAGGTGATGGTGCGCGCGTGGCCCCAGGGCATGCTGCCCGCGACCCCGGCGCAGGTGGTGGGCAAGGTGTCGTTCAACCTCGCCAGCCCGGTGACCCCGCTGGCGCAGGTCTCGCTGACGGCGACCATCGCCAACAGCTGCCTCACCATCTCGCCCAGCACGCTCGACTTCGGCACGGTGAAGAAGGACTGCAACTCGCCCCCGAAGAACTTCCAGATCTACAACTCGTGCGCGACCGAGGTGATCATCAACAACGCGACCATGGGCTCGGCCGCGGGTGAGGGCCCCGGCGGGCCGAACTGCATGGGCGCCGCGCCGTGCCCCGAGTTCTTCGTCGTGGCGGGCATCGCCGGCGGCACGCGCGTCGCGCCCGGCAGCACCACCCCGGTCACGTTCTCGCTCAAGTACCGGCCCATCAACTACGGGCCCGACACCGGCGCCTTCGTCATCAGCGTCACCCAGGCCGGGCAGCCGCTCGACTACGTGGTGGCGCTGCAGGGCCGCGGCGACATGCTCGGCCTCAACACCGACACCTTCCGGCAGGACACCAAGCCCAAGGCCGACATCCTGCTCGTCATCGACGACTCGGGCTCGATGGGCGACAAGCAGACGGCGCTCGCGCAGAACATGGTGGCCTTCCTCCAGTACGCCACCAGCAACCAGGTCGACTTCCAGATCGGCGTCACCAACACCGAGCTGACCGACTCGACGCGCGGGCAGCTCAAGCGCACCCCGGCGGGCAACAAGATCCTCCGGCCGACCACGCCCAACCTGAACTCCGAGTTCTCGACGCTGGTGAACGTGGGCACCAACGGCGGCTCGGAGTCGTGCATGGAGCCGGCGACGCGCGCGCTCACCGCGCCCTTCATCACCGACCCGGCCCTCAACGCGGGCTTCCTGCGCAACGAGGCGGTGCTCGCGGTGGTGTGCGTCACCGACGCGCGCGACCAGGCCCCGCAGGCGCCGGTCTTCTATTTGAACCAGCTGCTCAACATCAAAGGCGCGCAGCGGGCCAGCCAGTTCACCTACAACGTGGTCGGTCCCTTCCTCCCCAGCTCGCCGTCGGGTTGTTCGTACGACGACCCGAACGACGGCCGGCACGACTTCATGGTCTCGCAGACCAACGGCGTGAAGGAAGAGATCTGCACGCCGAACTGGGCCGTCGCCCTCGAGCGCATCGGCAAGAACGCGTTCGGTTACCGCACGAACTTCTTCCTCACCTCGCGGCCCGACCTCGCGGCGGCCCAGGGCATCCAGGTGGCGATCGACGGCATGCCCATCCCCGCGGTGGACCCCGACCCGAACCTCATGTCGCGCATCTGGGAATACGACGCGACCAACAACTCCATCAACTTCGAGCCGCTCTACGTGCCGGAGCCGGGCAAGACGTTGACCGTCACGTACATCACCGCCTGCATTCCCTGAGTCGGCCCTGGGCCGGCTGATGCGGGCCGGAGGCAGTACGGTGCCGCGCATGGTGCGCCCCAGCTGGCTGCTGCTCCTCGTCTGCGCCTCCTGCGTGCGCGCGCCGGTGACGATCGCGCCCCCGCCCGCTCCGCCGCCGGCGCCGGCGCTGCCCTGGTACGGCGACCTGCACGCGTTGGCCAACGAAGCGGCGCGGGTGCGGGAAGTCACGCTCACCCAGCGCTTCGAGGTGGTGCCCCTCGACGACGACGCCTTCTTCGCCGCGTACGCGAGCCTCCTCGCGGCGTCTTCTGGCCCGCTGCAGCAGGAACTCGAGGCGACGCTCCGCGAGTTCACCGGCGCCGACTTCGAGGCGCTCAAGCGCTCGCTCACCGGCCGCTGGAACGACGTGCGCCAGGAGCAGCTCATCGCCTTCTACCACTTCGCCTCCCACCGCCTGCTCGTGCGCCAGGTGATTCCCCCCCTCCTCGCGGCCGGGGGTGAGCGGCTGCGGGCGCTCACCCTGGCGCACGAGGTCGGCCACGTGCTGCAGGACCAGCTCGGCGTCGGTGCGTGGAGCCCGGCGTCCTTCGACGACGCCATCGCCCAACGCGCGGTGCTCGAGGGCGACGCCACCCTGACCGCGACGCTGCTCGACGCCGAGCGCCAGGGGCTGCCCCCGAAGCGCGCCGTCGAGCGCGGGCGGCTGACCCTGGGCCTGCTCACCACCGCGCAGGTGCTGGAGGTCAGCGGGCTCTCGCCCAAGCTCCTCGAGGCGCCGCCGGTGGTGCGCGAGCTGTACCTCTTTCCCTATTTCCGCGGGCAGCGCTTCATCGCCGACCTCTACCAGTCCGGCGGGTTGCCGCTGGTCGCGCACGCACTCGCGCACCCGCCGCGGCGGTCCGACGCCATCTACGCGCCGCAGCGCTGGCTCGACGGCAGCGCGGCGCCGCTGCAGCCGCTGGGGGAACCGCCGCGCCGCCTGGGCTTGCTGCTGCTGCGCACGCTCATCGAGCAGTGTCAGCAGCGCGCGCGCGTGCCAGCGCCGTCACTGGCCTGGGCGGAGTCGCACTACGTCGACGACTCGTTCCGCCGCGCCGGCTCGACGCTCTCGTGGGCCACCGCGTGGGACTTCGTGCCCACCGCGCTCGACCTGAAGAACGCCCAGGAGGCGGGCATTCAGGGGGCGAGCGAGGAGGCCGCCGGGCGGCTCAACCGCGCGGTGGGGCCGCTCATCGCCACCTCGGTGCTCAAGTGCCTCGGCGCGCCGGCCGACGAACTCGAGCTCGCGGTCTCCGGCGAAGTCATCGGCGTCGTCGCGGGCGCGCCCTCGGCCGATCGCCAGCGCCTCGCCTCGGCCGCCGCGCGCAGCCCGCGCCTCGAGGTGCAGCCCGCGATGCCCGGCCAGCGCATCCCCGAGCCGCAGCTGGAGGTCGCCTTCCGCCCGGTGGGCCAGGGCGTGCAGCACGACGAGGCGTGGACCCACGCGAAGCTCGGCCTCTCGATGGCCGTGCCGGGCGGCAAGGTGATGGACAACCCCGGCGCGGCGCTCACCGTGACCGCGCCCGGCTCGGCGCTCTTCGTCATCTTCGTCGACGAGCCGCCGACCACGAAGGGGGACGACGGCTTCGTCAACGCGGTGCTCGACGGGTTCCTCAGGTCGTCGAAGCTGGTGCCCGAGGGCGTGCCGCTGACGACGCGCCACCGGTGGAGCCCCACCACGTTCGCCTGGACCACCGGCCGCGAGACGAAGGGCGAGTTCGAGGGGCCGACCGCGCTGCACGCGCTGGTCTTCCCGGTGTGTGACGGGAAGGCGAGCATCAACGTGGTGTCGATGGGCTTCACGCCCTCGGGGCAGCGGCGGCTCGAGCGCTGGGTGGCGACGCTGCAGGGCGCGGCGCGGCCCCCGGTGTGCAGCGACCGATGAGCCGTCACCCCGGCGGTTCGAGCGGCACGAAGCCGCCGGTGAGCTCCTCGAAGGTGTCGTAGAGCTGGTCGATGCCCATGCGGAAGGTGCCGGTGATGGCCTCGATCAACGGGCCCTCGATGCCCCGCGCGCGCGGGTCCTTGAGCAGCACCCGCAGGCAGGAATCGCGTTTGACCTCGTTGATGTCGACCACCTCCTCGACGGTGAAGCCGCTGGCGAAGCGGCGCCGGGCGAGGGCTTCGCAGTGGGTCTTGAAGAGCGCCTTCTCGCGCGTGCGCACCGCGTTCTTGAGGTGCTGGTAGCTCTGCTGCGCCGAGACCGTGAGCTCCGCCTCGCTGAGCAGCTGGTAGTTGGCGAAGCGCTGGCGCGTCTCGGGCGCCATGCACAGCTCGACCGAGTGGCGCACCAGCTCCGGCTCGTGGGCCTCGATGAGCTGGAAGATGTGGAGGTGGTTGGGCACCTGCACCTGCTTCATCGCCGCGAGGTTGCGCCGGTTCCACTCGTGGGCCTGCGTCTTGAGGTTCTCCACCAGGAACGGCATGCGGCGCAGCACCCCGAAGCGCGGGTGGGGTTCCCAGCCGAGGCGCTGGCGCGTCTGGCTCGCGTCGACCGGCATCGCCTTGTCCACGTAGTCCGCCATCCACGGTTGCTCGAAGGGCTTGTCACCGACCAGCGCCCCCA
>JBBRUE010000571.1:0-5096 GCA_038248085.1 Myxococcales bacterium
ACCTCGGCGACCCGCTCAAGTACGTAGAAGACAGCATCTGGTAGCGCGACTTCCTCTCCTTTGGGGCCGACGAGGCGGCAAGCGGGCGCGCGCGCAGAAGCGTGAGCGAGGCCGCCGAGCAGCCGATGGAGCTTCGCGACGCTCAGCTGCTCGGCAGGAGGCGCCGAGACCGGCGTCATTCGGCGAATCTGAGCTTCGAGTCGGTGGGTGGTGCTGGTCATGGTCGCCTCAACTCCGGAACTATGCCGCAATCGACCCAACCGCAACCACCATTCGACTCAAACGCACCCAGAATCCATAGTGACCAAAGTAACTCCAGCTACTTGCGACGCCCGGGACTCACCCCTGCGCGTGCGCGGCCGCGGCGTGCCGCACCTCGCGCTCCGCCGCTTCCCGCTTCACCCCGCGCTCGACGGCGAAGAGCAGCACGGGAATCAGCAAGCTCATCCCCATGCTCAGCAGGGCGACGTGGTCCATGCCCGCGAGCCGCTTCACCCCGGGTGACACCTCGACGGTGGTCAAGATCTGCGCCGACAGGATCGCCGCCACCGCCGAGGCCCCGTGCTGGGTCGCGGACTGCAACGACTGGAACCGCGCGCGCACTGCCGGCGACGGCACCTTCGAGGTCAACGTGTTGTACGAGACGTTGCGCACCCCGTTGGCCATCATGAAGCCGACGAAGACGAGCAGCACCAGCCACACCGCGACGTCCTCGTGGGGCAGGTAGAAGAAGAAGAACACCACCCCCACCACGCTCGCCGCGCCCAGGGTGCCCACCCGGAAGCTGCCGAAGCGATCGACCGCGCGGCCTCCGAGCTGGGTGGCGGCCAGGCTGGCGATGCCGCCGGCGCCGTACGCGTACTTGAGCGCGTCGCGCGGCAGGCCGAGGTTGAGCTGCAGGTACGCCGCGATGTTGGGGATGATCACGAAGCCCGCCATCATCACCACCGCCGTCATCAGGTAGCTCAGCTGCACCAGCGGGTTGGCGAGCATCGCGCCGACGTCGACCTTCTCCAGCCCCCGCGAGAGGTGCCCGGTCATCGGCGGGAGCGCGAAGAGCGCCAGCGCGCCCACCACCAGCCCCACCGAGGCCACGCCGATGAAGGGCGCGCGCCACCCGAAGTGCTCCGCGAGCAGCAGGCCCGCCGGCACGCCGAACACCGAGGCGATCGAGAACGCCCCCATCACCGTGCCCATCGCCCGCCCGCGCAAGGTGGGTGGGATGGCGTCGGTTTTTATCGAGATGTTGATCGACGTCGCCGGCCCCCCCAACGCGCCGGCGACGACCCGGGCCAGCAGCAGGGTGGGCAGATCGTAGGCGAGCCCACCCGCGGCGGTGCCGATCACCAGCCCGAGCATCGCGACCGCCAACACCTTGCGGCGATCGAAGCGGTCGAGGAACAGGCTCCCCAGCAGCCCCGAGACGCAGGCCGCGGCGGTGTACGCCCCGCCGACGTAGCCGAGGTGCGACTCGGGCACGTCGAGCGCCTTGGCGAAGTCGGGCCCCAGCGGCATGACGATGACGAAGTCGAGGATGTTGACGAACTGCACCGCGCCGATGAGCAGCACGATGATCCACTGGGCGCGGGTCATCTGGAGCGCTGCGGGCGACGGAGGCATCGGGCGGTCCAGTAAGTGAAAAACGGCCGCTTCGCCATCCTCCGGCCGCTGATCTCGGCGTGCCGGGTTGAAACTCTCGTTCTTCGTGCCCAAGAACGTGGTCAGGTGCGCTCGGCCTCAACGGCTCCATGCTTGTCGGTCGATTGCTCCCCTGGAATTCAGGGGCAACCCGAATTTTCCCGGAAAAACAATGAAGACGCCTATCGCTTTGATGGCCTCTCTCCTTTTGACTGCTTCGAGCTGTTCACCTGAGTGCGTCGACTTTACCGACTGTGCCAACAAGGCCAAGGCGGCGAAGAACGAATTCACCTGCGTCAGCGGGGTCTGCCAGCCAGGCAGCCCTTTCCCTGATGCAGGGTCAGGGGCGACGGGCGGTGGCGGCGGCACGGCGACGGGCGGCGGCACTGCGACGGGCGGCGGCACGGCGACGGGCGGCGGCACTGCGACGGGCGGCGGCACTGCGACGGGCGGCGGCACTGCGACGGGCGGCGGCACTGCGACCGGCGGCGGCACGGCGACGGGCGGCGGCACCGCGACGGGCGGCGGCACCGCGACGGGCGGCGGCACCGCGACGGGCGGCGGCACGGGTTCAGGCCTGCTCCCGGTGAATCTCGGGTCGGCGATCAACTTCGTGATCCTCGCCAAGACGGCGATCTCGGCGGTCCCCACCCCGGCGGTCACCGGCAACATCGGCATCAGCCCCGCGGCGGCGAGCTTCATCACCGGCTTCACCCTCGCGGCGCCTCCCACGACCTCGACTACGGCGCCTGAAGTCACCGGGCTCGTCTACGCGGCCGACTTCGATCCGCCGACGCCGTCCAACCTCACCACGGCCGTCCTGGACATGCAGACCGCCTTCACCGACGCCGCTGGCCGGCCTGCCGGAACGACCGAGCTCGGCGCAGGCAACATCGGCGGAATGACGCTCATGCCGGGCGTCTACTCGTGGGGCACGGGCCTCCTGATTCCCACCAACATCACCCTCAGCGGGAGCGCGAACGACGTCTGGATCTTCCAGATCGCGCAGAACCTCACGGTCTCCAACGCAGCCCAGGTGCTCCTCGCGGGCGGCGCGAACCCGCGGAACATCTTCTGGCAGGTCTCCGGCGGAGCAACGCTGGGCACCACCTCGCACTTCGAAGGCGTGATCCTCTGCCAGACGGCGATCTCCCTGGGGACGGGCGCGTCGGTCAACGGCCGGCTGCTCGCGCAGACCGCCGTGAGCATCCAGACGGCGACGATCGTCACGCCTCCCGGCGGCGTCGGCTCACCGGGCAACCCCATGGGGGAGTACACGGCCAAGCTCAGCAACGCGCAGGCGGTGCCTCCGAGCGCCAGCGTCAGCACCGGCACAGGCAGCTTCACCGTGAGCGCCCTGACTGACGGCGGTTACAACCTCGCCTGGCGCGTGAGCCACAACATCGGCGCGACCGCGACCGGCGGGTTCAGGACCGGCTGGGCCGGGTTCGCTGGCACCGACGCGGGCTCCTTCGGCAACTTCCTCTCGCCCATCCAGGGCAGCGGACCGATCACCCCGGCGTTCGCCAATGACGTGGCTGGCGGCAAGGCCTACGTCACCCTGACCAACGGGACCAACGAGATCCGCGGGCAGATCATCCCCACCGGGAACTCGCTGTGGACCGCGCAGCTCAACACCATGACGCCGGGCGCCACCTTCGGCGGCTCGCAGTTCATCGTGCCGACCGACGGCGGCACCGTGTCGTACCGCGGCTCGTGGACCGACGACGTCGTCGCGACGGTCGCGCACATCCACCAGGGCGGGGCGGCCGGTACCGGCGGCGCCATCGTCCCCCTGAGCATCGGCGCCGACGCCGGGGCATTCTCGGGCACCTTCACTCGCGCGGCGCTCAGCGCCGGTGACACCGACGGTGGGCTCTACGTGAACGTGCACACCACGGCGAACCCGGGTGGCCTCATTCGCGGGCAGCTCGTCAAGCACTGATCCGCGACGGAGTGTGAAGGGGGGGCGCCCTGCATCGGGGCGCTGCCTCAGCTTTCGGGACATGAACCCCCGCGCGCGCAGAGTGTTGTTCATCGTCACCGCGGGCGCGGTGCTGGCCCGCCTCTGGGTGCTCGGGCAGGAGCGCGGCTTCGCCCTCGTGGCGCGGGCGACCGTGGTGGTGACCCTGGCCTCGCTGGCCGCGTGGGTGGTGCACATGACGCTCCACGAGCTCGCCCACTGGGCCGCCGCCGTGAGCCAGCGCTTCGAGGTGCGCGGGGTGCGGTTCGGCCTGCTCGCGCTCGACTTCACCGGCCCGCGAGTGCAGCTCCACCGGGGCACGGACCTCGGAGGAGCCGTCCATTCCCTCCCCCGCGGCGCGGAGCACCTCGCGCGCCGGCTGCGCCTCGTCGCCCTCGCCGGGCCGGTGATGACGCTCGGGCTGACCTTCGTCGGCTGGCTCTGGTGGCGCAGCAGCGGCGCGCTGTCCCTCGCCACCCCGGCCGGCATCTTCATGGTGATGGGTGGACTGACCCTGGTGACCTCGCTGCTGCCGGGCGTGCTCCTGCCCCGGCGACCTCCCAGCGGGACCGACCTCGAGCAGGCGCTCCAACCGCGCGCGGTGCTCGGGTACTGGGTCAACGCCGCGGCGATCCAGGGGCTCGGGGAGGGCCGACGGCTCGCCGAGGCGCTCGACTGGCGCGGGGTGCAGGCCCTCCTCCCGGAACCGGAAGGCGAGGTCGAAGCGCTCGAGCTGGGGTGGTGCTTCGCGGTGCTCGACGCCGGGTACCCGGAGCTCGCCCGCCCCCGGCTCCGCTCGATGGCCGAGCGCCTCGACGACGACTCACCCGACTGGTTGCGCACGGACACCTTCAACCAGCTCGGCTGCCTGTCGGCCCTCGAGGGAGACTTGGTGCACGCCGAGGCGTGCCTCAGCGAGGTGAAGTTGACGCAGTCGAACCCGTGGTACTGCGAGCTGCTGGTGGCGTGCATCGCGAAGGCGCGCGGCGAGGCGTGGCAACCCGCGCTGACGACGTGGCGCACCGCAGCCGAGGCTCTCCCGGGACGGGCGTACGCGATCGGGGGGAACGAGTGGGTGCTGGCGACCCTGCGCGAGGAGTCCCCGGTCCCTGGGCCAGCGGGGAGAGGGTCAGGGTGAGGGGCCACTTCGGCCCGAGCGTCAGGGTGAGCCGGCGTCGACCCCGGCGTCGGTGCCCAGGCAGTTCAGCCCGATGCACGCGTCGCAGCCATTGGGCCCGCACACCTGCTCCTGGGTCAACCGATTCGGCCCGCCGCACGCCGCGAGCATCACCACCGCACTGACCACCACGAGCACGAGCCGCATCAAGGACCTCACACGCGGAAGCGGCGCACTTCGCCGCGGAGGACGTCGGCCTGGTTGCGCAGCGTCTCGATGGCCTCCTCGAGCTGCTTGACCGAGCGGTTCTGCTGATCGGCGACCGAGCGGATGGTCTCGATGGCCTTGAGCACCTGCTCGGTGCCGCGCGTCTGCTCT
>JBBRUE010000572.1:0-5091 GCA_038248085.1 Myxococcales bacterium
CCACCGGCACGGTGACCGCCTCCGACAAGGGCGAGAGCCTCACGGTGAACGTCACCTACACCTACGCCGGCTCTTCGCTGGGCATCAACTTCGCCGGCACCGGCACGCGCACCTACGCCGGCCCGCGGCGCTGAGCTTCAGCTCGGGGTGGCGTGGCGCGCGAGGAACTCGGCGAGCCGCGGCACCACCTCGTCGGGCGCGCGGAGCCCGAGCACCAGGTCGCCGTGTCCGTAGTCGGTGGAGAAGCCCTCGGCGAGGCCGACGGTGATCAACTCCACCGGGCCGGACACCAGCCCCTTCACCAGGTGCGCCGCGGCCGGGGGCGCGAGGAAGTCGCGGGCGCCGGCGATCGCCAGCACCGGCGCGTGGATCGCCTTCATGCCCGCGCGGTAGTCGAAGCCGGTCTCCGAGTCGAAGGCGCCGGTGCGCACCCAGCGCGCGAACTGGCGGCCCACCCCGCCGGGCACGTGGGCCGACACGTGAGCGATCGCCTGGCGGATGACCACCGGGTCCATGTTGTCGGCGCGCAGCAGGTACTTGCCGATGGGGTCTGGCGGGAGCCCCAGCGGCCACGCCTTCGCCAGCCCCAGCGGCAAGGTGGGCAGCCGCAGCGAGGGCCCCAGCGCGGCGAGAAAGCGCTGCACCCCGGGCTGCACGTCGAAGGTGAGCGGGCTGCCCAGGGTGGCGATGGCGCGAATCGGCGCCAACGGGTTGAGGGCGAGGTGGGCGTAGGCGAGCAGACCGCCGCGCGAGTGGCCGACCCACATCACCCCGCCCGGCCCGGTGGAGGTGACCGCGGTGAGCGCGGCCGCGACGTCGTGTTGGGCGTCGGTGTCGAAGGTGGCCCCCGCGGAGTGGCCCGCCAGGCCATGCCCGCGCAGCTCGAGCACCCAGGTCTCGAAGCCGCGCCGCGCGAGCGCCCGGGCCACGGAGTAGCGCTCGTCGAAGTCGAGGTTGAAGCGGTTGGTGCCCAGCGAGTGGCCGAGGATGACGGGCTCGACCCAGCGGCGTCGCTCGCGCGGGTGGTAGCGACCCAGCGCGATGGCGCTCCCGTCGGCGGTAGGCACCCGGTACAGCTCGTCGGGCTTGAAGTGGAGCTTCGGGGGGAGACGGAACGGCACGCGCAGAGTGTAGCGGCGCGGCGTGCACCAGGCCCTGTCCGCACGCAGCAGCGCTCGCGGGGCTCAGCCGTGCAGGAGCACCGGCTTGAACTGCGCCGCGTCGCACGACGCCAGCACGTAGCGCACCCCGGCCCGCTCGCCGACGAAGCCAGCGCCGATGCCCGGGCCGTGCAGGTGCCCGTACACGCACACCGTGGGCTTCCACGCCTCGAGGGTGCGCGAGAACGCGGTCTCGATGCCGTTCGAATACATCGGGGGGAAGTGCACCGCGCAGACCCGCACCTTCGGTGAGGTCGCCTTCGCCTCGCGCGCCTTCGCGTCATCGATGGACAGCTGCAGGCGGCGCGTCTCGCGCTCGATGTAGTCGGGCTTCTGTTCGACGTCGCCCATCTCGCCGCCCGGCATCGGGGGCGCTTCGGGCGCGGTCCACAGCCGCGAGCCGGCGATGAGGTAGGGCCCCACCTCGACCGCGCTGTTCTGGATGAAGCCGAGGAAGCTCTGAAACGGCTCGAAGAGCTTCTTCAGCTTGGCCGTCGAGTCGCCCCACCAGAAGTCGTGGTTGCCGCGCAGCAGCACCTTCTTGCCAGGCCGCGCGTCGAGCCAGCGCAGGTCGTCCATCACCTCGCTGGTCCGCGTGGCCCACGAGATGTCGCCGGCCACGATGATGACGTCGTCGTTGGTGACGGTGGCGTCCCAGTTGCGCTGGAGCGGCGCCGGGTGATCCGTCCACCCGAAGCGGTCCATGTCCTTCTTCCTCTCCGAGGGGAGGTGCGTGTCACCGATGGCAAAGAGCCGCATGCGCTGCCCTTTGGCGTGGAGCACCACGCGCACGCAAGCGGTTTAGTAGCGGCAGTACGCCTGGCAGGTCCCCGAGCTGGTGACGACCATCTCGCCCGGGGCGCACTGGGTGGCGAGGGCGGGCACGCAAGAGCCGGCCGTGCAGGCCTGCCCCTTCGGACACGCCGCGCCGGGGCCACAGGTGCAGCGGGCGCTGGTATCGATGGGCTCGGTGCCGCACAGGCTCTGGTTGATCGACTGGCAGAGCTGGCCCGTGCTGCAGGCCAACCCGCAGCCCCCACAGTTGCCGACGCCCACGGTGGTGTTGATGCACGACCCGGTGCAGCACCGCGCGGACACCGTGGAGCCGCACGAGGTGCCGTCGACTGCTGCCGGGTAGACGCAGCGCCCCGCATCGAGCTCGCAGGTGCCGGCGTCGCGCTCGCAGGGGCCGGGGGTGGTGCAGGTGCGCGGCGTGCCACCGGCGCAGGTGCGGCTCATGGCGGAGCAGGTCTCCCCGGTGGTGCAGCCGTTGCCGTCGTCGCAGGGCTGCGCGGCGCAGTCGCTGTCGGCGCAGTCCTTCTGGCCATCGCAGTCGTCATCGAGCCCGTTGGCGCAGTTCTCGCGGGTCACCGTGCAGCCGGCGTCACCGGACCCACCACCCGTGCCGCCACCGGCTCCCGCGTCCCCCAGCACCCCGCCATCGATCGCCTTGCAGAGGTTGTTGACGCACGTGTAGCCCGACAGGCACGCGCCCGTGGAGTCACAGGGTTGCGACTCGGGGTCGAACTGCACGAGCAGGGAACAGGACCACAACGTGCACAACGCGAGGAGCGGGCCGAGGCGGCGCATGGGCCGACTATTTCATGATTCGTCGCAGCGGCGTTCCCGAACGCGCTCGATGTTGCGGCTCGACACTCGTGACTTGCCGGGCGCCATTCGGCAAGGAGTCAGCCCATGCGTCGCCTCAGCCTCGTCACCGCCCTCGTGTTCGTGTCCTGCAGCGCGCCTCCGAAGCCCGGCAAGGGGGTGCCCCCGGAGCACTTCTGCCCCGGCGGCCCCGGCTGCGAGAAGGGCAATGACGGCCACTTCACCGTCGGCATCGCCGCGCGCGCCACGAGCCCCGTCGGCTGGGAGCAGCCCCGCGCCGACTTCTTGTCCTCGAAGGGCGACATCTGCCCCGAACAATCGCCGATCGGCTCGGACGGGCTGCCGCACTGCAGCGAGCTCATCGCCGATGCCTTCAAGGACTGCGGCCGCGACACGCTGTGCCCGGGGAGCGCCGGCTACACCGCGCCCGACGCCGACGGCTCGCAGGGTGACGGCGTGGCCGATTGGTTCGCGGACTGCGGTCGCGACCACCTGTGCCCCGGTGCGCCCGGCTACACCGCGCCCGACGCCGACGGCACGGAAGGCAACGGGAAGTTCGAGGGCTACTGGCTGGCGGGCTTCGGCAACAACATGCCGATGTACGCGGTGCACGACGACACCTGGGCGCGCGCGATCGTGATGACCAACGGCGACGTCAGCATCGCCATCGTCAGCATCGACGCGGTCGGCCTCTTCAACGACGACATCCTGCGGATCCGCGCGCGGGTGGCGAAGAAGATGCCGACGCCTCCCGACTTCATCCTCATCTCGTCGACGCACACCCACGAGGGCCCCGACACCATGGGCCAGTGGGGCCCGCGGCCGGTCTTCGTGCCTGAGCGCGGGGTGGACGACGTGTGGTTCGACCAGGTGCTGATCGAGAACGCGGCGCAGGCGGTGGTCGACGCGGCCACCTCGGCGAAGCCCGCGAAGGTCTTCGCCGCGCAGGGCCACCTCGGCGCGCGCACCCGCGAGACCCTTCGTGACTCGAGGGATCCACAGGTCATCGACGACACGGTCACCGTGCTGCGCTTCACCGAGAAGGTCTCGGGCGACGTCATCGGTACGTTGGTGAACTGGGGCAACCACCCCGAGGTGTTGTCCGACGTGAACAACTTCGCCTCGGGCGACTTCGCGTGGGGCATCCGCGAGGCGATGGAGCACGGGGTGTTCAACGCCCAGGGCCAGCTGCTGGCGCCGGGCGCGGGCGGCACCTGCGTGTTCCTCCAGGGCAAGGTGGGCGGGCTGATGACGCCGCTGGGCGTGCAGACCACCAGCGTGGACGGCGACGTGCCGAAGCAGCGCAGCTTCGCCAAGGTGAAGGCGGTGGGCGACCTCGTGGCGAAGACGGCGCTCGACGCCCTCGGCGGGGCCCAGGAGATCGCCGCGCCGCTGCTCGCCTTCGGTCACCAGCCGCTCATGTTCCGGGTCGAGAACGAGCAGTTCCAGCTGGTGTTCGTGAACTTCAACATCCTCAAGCGGCGGCTGTTCGACTTCGACAAGACGAAGGTGATCAGCGAGGCGAACTTCCCGAAGGTGCAGTCGGAGATCTCGAAGATCCAGCTCGGGCCGGTGCGCTTTCTCGGCGTTCCCGGCGAACTCTTCCCCGAGCTGGGCATCGGCTTCGACCCGGCCTTCGCCTGGGGCCAGCCGCAGGTGAACCCGATGAACCCCAACCCGCCAGATCTGTCGCTGGCGCCCGGGCCGCCGTACCTCCAACAGCAGTTGGGCGGCGAGCTGAACATGGTGGTGGGCCTGTCAGGCGACGAGGTCGGCTACCTGGTGCCCCCGTACGACTACCAGCTGCACCCCACCAAGCCCTACGCCGAGGAGGCCGCGGGCGATCACTACGAAGAGACGAACTCGCTGGGCCCGTCGCTGGTGCCGACCCTGCTCGAGGCCGCGCAGAAACTGTTGTCGTGGGAGCCCGGGCTCTAAACCGTCAGTCCGCGAGGACCTTGCAGCCGCGCAGGTTTTGACGATGACGGATCTTCTGCCCGATCGACTGGCCGTCGACGCGCCACCCCAACGCCCAGCGGGCCGCTTGATTGCGCGGGGGGGGGCGCTTCTTTCGTGACAACGCGCGGGGCGATGAGTCTCATCTCCCCCGATGTCGCTGCCTGGCCTCAAGCCCTCCATCGAGTTGGAAACGGACCCTTCGCTCCGGTTGATCGATCGCCGGACCGGCGCGGCGCTGACGCTGACCGAGACCGAGGCCCGCCTGCTGTCACTGTGGGACGGGGTCGGCACCGCCACCGCGCTGTCGGCGAGGGTGTTCATCGAGGGCCTCGACGTCGAGCCGTGGCAGGTCGAGCAGTTCTTC
>JBBRUE010000573.1:0-5070 GCA_038248085.1 Myxococcales bacterium
CAGTTGGCGGGCGCCTCGGCGAGCGCGATGACGGTCGACTTGCCGGGGTGCCGCTCGCGGTAGACCGGGTCGCGGGCCGACGGGCTGAGCAGGTACCCGCCCATGCCCTCGAAGCGCATCTCGCCCTTGTACGACTGGTCGGCCGCGCTCAGGTCGTAGGGGTTGATCCCCTCGTACGTCGGCATGTGCCAGATGATGTGCTTGGGGAGCTCGAGGTCCTCCGCGTAGCCGAGCATGAGGTAGAGGTGCGCCGGGCTGGGCCCGGTCTTCGCGAACAGCTGCGGAAAGCCGTGTTGCTCGCGGACGTCCTGGGGCAGCAGCTCCATGTACGTGACCCACGCCGAGGCATCGCTGATCACCAGCTTCGAGCGCACCTCGGTGCCGTCGCCCAGGCGCACGCCGACCGCGCGGTTGTGCTCGACGATGATCTGCTCGACCGGGGTGGACACCGCGAGCTGGCCGCCGGCCTTCTCGACGATGGGGATGACGCAGTTGGCGATCTGCGCCGGGCCCCCCACCGGGTAGTACGCGCCGGTGCGGTAGTGAAAGAGGTTCACCGCGTGGAAGGCGAAGGGCGCGTGCTCCGGGGTGCGCCCGTGGTTGCCGTACATGTACGCGAAGATCGACGCGAGCCGCTCCGAGAAGCCGAGCTCGTTGCGGAACACGTCGTTGGTGGTGCGGTGCATGTACGTGCGCCACTTGCCGCCGAACAGGCCGTAGAACTTCTCGCGCAGGCTCTCCGCGACCCACGAGGGCGCCAGCTTGGTGATCGCCCACGACCAGGCCCACCACTCGATCTTCTCCTCGAGCTCGTAGTACCCGCGCACGTTGCCCTCGCCGGGGAACTTCTTCTCGATCCACTCGATGTTCTTCTCGGGCGAGGAGAACCACTCGTAGAGATCGTCGCCGAAGAGGCACGTCTCGTGGACGTCCGGCATCTTCGCCCACTCGAGCTGCCCGGCCGTCATGTAGTCAGCGGTGGCGCGGAACAGGCCGCGGCCCACGCGCGGGTCCATGTCGCCGACCGAGTCGAGGCCGCTGTTGAACTCGAAGCCATCGATCTCGTGACAGTGCGTCGCCCCACCGGGCATGTCGGAGTGCTCGAGCATCAGCACCTTCATGCCCTTCTGCTGCGCGAGCGTGCTGGCGAGGGAGAGCCCGCCGATGCCCGTGCCGATGACGATGGCGTCGGGGTTCTCGAGCAGCTTCGTCGGCTTGGTGTAGCGCTGCTTCGCGGGGTGGGTGGAGGTGATGTACGCGGGGCCGCGGTTGGGCTTCCCGGGCGCATAAAAGAGGTCGGCGTCGGTTTTCACGGAGCCGGTGCGCTTACGTGTCTGCGCTGTGCCCCCGGTTGATCGAGATCATGTTGAGGGGGCGGTTCTCGCTGACAGCTCGTGGTCGATGGTGCAAAGGGGCCGCGCATGGCTCTGCAACCTGGTCTGCGTGTCGTTCGTTCGTCCCTCCATGGCTACGGCGTGGTGGCCACCCGCGACTTCGCCGAGGAAGAGCTGCTGGCCGACGTGGAAGGCGTGGCGTGGCGCGTCGGCGAGTGGTGGGACGACACCTATACGCTGCGCATCACCGACGCGTTGTGGCTGGACATGGTGGACCAGACCCGGTGGATCAACCACTCGTGCGAAGCGAACTCCGAGGTCGACGTGGGCGTCGACGAGCACGGTGAGCCCTGGGCGAAGGTCTACGCGTGGCGGGCGATCAAGGCCGGCGAAGAGATCACCTTCGACTACGAGTTCCCCAGCGAGCTGGCCGTGCCGTGCACCTGTGGCACGCGCGCCTGCCGGGGGTGGATCCTCCGCGAAGGGGACCCGCTCCCCGTGGCCGCCGTTGCGGGTTGAAGGGGGCACTTTCGTGAATCTGGGCACGGCCTTGGCACCGCGCCGGGTGATGAAGCCCACCCCCGGCTGACGGGCTTCAGGCCGACTTCGGTGGCGCCTGCTTGACCGACGCGGCCACGGACGCCGGGGCGACGTCGGTGGTACCGAGCGCGAGGCTCTCCGCGCGCACGCGGGGCAAGGCGTCAGGGTGTTGCTGCTGGAGCCAGGTCACGAGCTTCTCGCGCACCACGCACCGCAGGTCCCATACGCGGCCCGCATCGGACGCGCTCACCACCGCCCGCAGGGTCATCGAGCGCTCGGAGAGGTCGGTCACCTGGAGGCCCTGGGTCTTCCCGTCCCACAGCTTGCCGAGCTGGCCCTCGAGGATGCGCGCCAGCTCGGCGCGCGCCGCGGCCACGTCCACCCGGTAGTCGGCGTAGACGAAGACCGTGCCGAGGATCTCCGTCGAGGCGCGGGTCCAGTTCTGGAACGGCTTCTCGAGGAAGTAGCTGATGGGCAACACCAGCCGCCGGAGGTCCCACGTCTTCACCACGACGTAGGTGAGGGTGAGCTCCTCGATCCACCCCCATTCGCCCTCGACGACGACGGTGTCCCCGATGCGAATGGGCTGGGTCAGGCTGATCTGGATGCCCGCCAGCAGGTTGCTGATCGACCGCTGCGCGGCGAGGCCGATGACCACGCCCGCCACGCCGGCCGAAGCGAGCAAGGACATGCCGATCGCCCGCACCCCGGGGAACTGGAGCAGCATCAGCGCCCCTCCGACGATCAGCACGATCGCGTCGGCCACGCGATGCATCAACGCCACCTGGGTGCGCAGCCCGCGGCCGGCCTGCTCGTTTCCGCCATCGACCGACCGCGCATTGAAGACCTCGGCCACCAGCCGGCTGAGGATCAGCACCGCCCACATCGCGGTGGCGATCGCCGCCGACTTCGCCACGTCGTCGACCAGCGACTGGGCGCTCGCGGGGAAGGCGAGGCCGCGGGTGCCGAAGACGATCAGCACGAGGAACAAGAGCGCCCGGACGGGACGATCGAGCGCCGCCACGAGCCGATCGTCGAGCGTGGTGACCGAGAGCTTCGCCAGCCGCAGCATCAGCGGCTTGAAGACCGCCGAGAGCGCGCGCGAGACCAGCACCGACAGCACGAGCAGCAGCACCAGCCCCAGCCACTGCCAGTGGGCGAGCACCCAGATGCCGCGGGTGACGAGCGCCGCGGGCAGGCGCTCCCACAGCGGCCACCCGTGCTCCGCGAAGAGCGGGTCGATGCTGCGCACGATCTGGCTGCTGAAGACCCAGGTCCCGTCGCGCCGCACCAGCTCCACCGGCACCTGCAGGCGTCCGAGCGGCAGTTCGCCCACGCGCACCCGGCCCTCGCTGGCCCGGGCGAGCTGCGTGGGGTCGAGGGTGAGCTGCTGGTCGAGCAGGAACATCAGCCGGCGGGCGAGGCGGGGGCCTTCCTTGTCCCGGCTCTCGGCGGGGAGGGACTCGAGCGAGAGCGAGGCCGCCGCGAGCTCGAAGTCGCCGCGGTGGGCGGTGTCGAAGAAGAGCGCGAGCGCCTCACCGGGTCCCTGGTCGATCTCCGTCTCGGCGGCGCTCGCGCGCGGAACACTCAGCGCCACCAGCACCAACGTCATCCAGAGCCATCGCATGGAGGGCTCCTATCGGCTCCGCCGGTGGGGCGCACGTCTGGTTCCCGTTTCAGCGCTTCCCGACTGGCACCGTGTCCAGCGCGAGGAAGAGAGGCGTGGGCTCGCCCTGGCCCAACCTACGCAGCGACGTCCCGGCTGATCAGCCGCGCGCCGAGGAACAGGGTCGCCGCGGCCGCGACGAGACAGCCTCCGGCGAAGAGGAGCTGGAGTTCCAGGCCCTGGGTGAGGCCGTCGACCAGCACCCAGCCGAAGCCGAGGCTCAAGAGCCCGATGAAGAACGAGGTGAACTGCATCGAGGTCCGCACGTCGCGCGAGAGCGCCGAGATGACGGTGCCCAGGGCGCCGACGAACGCCGCGGACGCCGGCGCGCCGACCAGGAACGCGAGCCACCACGCAGGCGACGCCCCGAACTTGTGCGCGTACGGCGCGAGCGAGTCGAGTCGGCCCAGCGCGAGGCTGCTCACCCCGACGAAGCCCAGGTGAAACACGAGGGGAATGGCCATCGCCCCGGCGAGCTTGCCGACGAGGAGCTGCAGCCGCGTGACCGGCGCCAGCATGAGGAAGGGCATGGTCCCGCACTCCCGGTCGTGGAGCACCGAGGTGCCAGACATGATCGCCACGAACAGCGGCAGGTTGGTGAAGCACATGGACCCGAAGGTCGAGGTCGCGAGCTGGAGCGCGGTGTCGAACTCGACGCCCATGCCCCCCAGCTGCTTCTTGAGGGGTCCGAGGGTCTCGGGGTTGCCCGCGAGCTGGTCGAGGAGCAGGAAGCCCCCGCCGAAGAGCACGATCCACAGCGCGTAGTTCGCGGCGAGAATGAACAGCATCCACGGTTGCCGGCGGTGCTCGAGCACCTCGGTGTGCGCGATGCGCAGGAGTCGCTTCATCGGCCCACCTCTTCTTTCCACGCCTTGAGGGTCGGCCCGGTGGGGGGCGCGCGGTGGTCGCTGAAGGTGAGCTCGCGCTTGAGGCGCCCGTCGACGAGCAGCACCCGATCGCACACCGCCTCGGCCGCCGAGAGATCATGCGTCACCAGCACGCAGGCCAGTCCGTCATCGGCTCTCCTCCGGACCTCGGCGTAGAGCGTCTGGGCGGAGAGCGGGTCGAGGTTGGCGGTGGGCTCGTCGAACAACAGGAGCCTGGGCGAGAGGAGCAGCGCGCGGATGAGCGAGAGCTTCTGCTGCATGCCGGTCGAGAGCTGGGCCACACGATCGTCGAGGCGCGTGAGCTGGAGCGCGCGGGCGAGCGGTTCAGCCTTCTGGTCGACCTCGAGGGGCGAGAGACCGAAGAGGCCTCCGAAGTGGTGCAGGTTCTCGCGGCCGGTGAGCAGCGGGTAGAGGCCGGGCCGGGCGGTCACCAGCCCCACGCTCCCCGCCGCGGTGAGGGACAGCGCGAAGGCGTCGATGCCGCAGACCTGCACCCGCCCGGTGGTGGGGCGCAGCAGCCCGGCCATCAGCAGCAGCAGGGTGCTCTTCCCACCTCCGTTCGGCCCGACGACGCCCACCATCTCGCCGGAAGACACGGTGAGGGTGAGCCCCTCGAGCACCGCGCGGCTGCCGAACGAGCGCC
>JBBRUE010000574.1:0-5066 GCA_038248085.1 Myxococcales bacterium
CGCGGTCGACGCGGGCCCGGCCGACGAGGTGATGGTGTTCCTCGACGGCGGCGTGTTCACCATGGGCAGCGACGCCGACGAGCCCCAGGAACGCCCGGCGCACCAGGTGTCGGTCAGCCCGTTCTTCCTCGCGCAGACCGAGGTGACCAACGCCCAGTTCGCGCGCTTCGTCGAGGCCACGAAGTACCTCACCACCGCCGAGCGCGTGCCCCAGTGGAAAGACCTGCGCTCGCAGGTCCCGCCGGGGACGCCGGAACCCGACGAGGCCCTGCTGGTGCCCGGCTCGATGGTCTTCGTGCCCCCCCACTGGGTCTGGACGCCCGGGGCCAGCTGGAAGCACCCCGAAGGGCCAGGCAGCTCGCTCGACGGTCGCGCGCAACACCCCGTGGTGCAGGTCAGTTGGGAAGACGCGAACGCCTACGCGAGATGGCGCGGGGCCCGGCTCCCGACGGAGGCCGAGTAAGAGTTCGCCGCGCGCTCCGGCGTCAGCGGCCATCGGTTCACCTGGGGCGATCAGTGGCCCGAGACGCGCGCGATGGCCAACGTGTGGGAAGGCCGGTTCCCCGAGTCGAACTCGGGCGAAGACGGCGCGCTGGGCACCGCGCCCGCGCGCTCGTACCCACCGAACGCCGCGGGGCTCTACGACATGGCGGGCAACGTCTGGGAATGGACGGCCGACTGGTACCGGGCCGACACCTACGCCTCTCGCGCCGATGGTGGCGTGGTGCACGACCCGCCCGGCCCCGAGCGCGCGCTCGACCCCGACTCGCCCCTCGAGCCCCGACGGGTGATCCGCGGTGGATCGTTCCTGTGCGCGGCGAACTACTGCGCGAGCTACCGCACCTCCGCGCGGCGCAGCACCACGCAGGACTCGAGCCTCTCGCACCTCGGCTTCCGCATCTCCCTCGCCCCCGACGGGGGAGCGGGTCGGGGAGAGGGGAAGACGCCAGTGCGGGCAGCGGAAATCAGGCCGGAGTCAGGAACCGCGCGATGACGACCTTCACCCCGAACTTGTCGAAGTGAATGGTCAGCTTCGCGTTGGGGCCCTTGCCCACCACGTCCATCACCTGGCCGCCGCCGAACTGGCTGTGCATCACCCGCATGCCCTTCACCTCACCGTCACCTCCACCCTGATGGAAGTCGGTCGACTGATCGTACGTGCGATCGACGTGCACGCCTTCATCGTCTTCCCCGCGGCGCCGGTGCATCGGGGGCCGGTACATGGGGGCCGGGCGATCCATCTCGGGGATCTGGTGGAACCCGAAGAGGTCCTGCGGCACCTCCGCGAGAAACCGTGAGGGCGCGTTGAACTTCAGCTCGCCGAACAGCGCCCGGCTCTGGGCCAGCGAGCAGAACAGCCGGCGCCGCGCGCGTGTGAAGCCGACGTAGCAGAGCCGCCGCTCCTCGCTCATCTCCTCCTCGCTCGCCTCGGGCTTGGTCGCGCGGCGATTGGGGAAGACCTCTTCCTCCATGCCGGTGATGAAGACCGCGTCGAACTCGAGCCCCTTCGCGGCGTGCATCGTCATCAACGACACGCGCTGCTTGCCGACCCCGGTCTCGCCGTCGGCGTCACCGACGAGGCTCAGCTGCTCGAGGAAGCCTTGCAGCGGCGGCACCTCGACCTCCAGCGGCAGGTCGTCGTCTCCGTCCGGGTTCCGGGGAGCGACCACCGCGACCGGAACTGGCGTCACCGGGGCCGCCGCAGGCAACTCGGGCGCCTGCTTCGGGGGCAGCGGCCGGGTGAAGCGCGCGAAGAGATCGCCCTGCGGCGAGGGCTCGACGTCCGGCTCCGGCTCCGGGTCGGGGGTGCCCGGCGTCTCTGGGCCCGACGGCATGGGCACCAGCGAAGGCAACGGCAGCCCCGCGGCCGCGAGGCGCTCCTCTCGCTGGCGATCGAACTCCTGGGTCGCGGTGAGGAGTTCCTTCAAGTTCTCCGCGCGGCCGATCGACTCGTCAGAACCCTCGGCCATGTGCATCTGCACGAGGCCCGTTTGCTCCAACATGTACGTCGCCGCGCTCGTCGCGTCGGGAGCGTGTTTCGCGAAGGTGACCAGCTTCTCGGCGAGCTCGCGGAACGCCGTCAGCCGCTTCACCGCGGCGCTGCCCAGCGAGGCGATGCGATCGGGCTTCGAGATCGCCTCGTACAAGCTGATCCCCTCCCCGGCCGCGTACTCCCGCAGCCGCTCGACCGTGGTGTCGCCGATGCCGCGGGCGGGCACGTTGATCACCCGCTCGAGGTCCGCGTCTGACCGCGGGTTCGCCATCAGCCTCAGGTAGCTCGCGGCGTCCTTCACTTCGGCGCGCTCGTAGAAGCTGCGGCCCGACACCAGCACGTACGGCACGCGCATCAGGCGGAAGGTCTCTTCGAGCACGCGGCTCTGCGCGTTGGCGCGGAAGAAGACGGCCATCTGGTCGAAGTCGGTGATGCCGTCGCGCCGGAGTTCGTGGATCTTCGCCGCGACCTCCTGCGCCTCGCCGCGCTCGTCGCGGCTGACGATCAACCCCAGCGGCTCGCCCTTCGCCCGCGCGCTCCACAGGGTCTTGTCCATGCGGCGCTTGTTGCGGCTGATCACCGCGTGCGCCGCCGAGAGAATCGTCTGGTCCGAGCGGTAGTTCTGCTCGAGCTTGACCACCTTGCAGCCGGGGTACTCGGTGGGGAACCCGAGGATGTTGTCCACCTCGGCGCCGCGCCACCGGTAGATGCTCTGATCGTCGTCGCCGACCACCACCAGGTTCGCGTGGGGCCCCGGCGGCGCCAGCGCCTTGAGCAACGCGTACTGCACCGGGTTGGTGTCCTGGAACTCGTCGACCAGCACGTGGCGGAAGCGCCGCTGGTACTTGAGCCGCACCTCTTCGTTGGTGCGCAGCAGCTCGACCAACAGCAACAGCAGGTCGCCGAAGTCGACCGCGTTCGCCGCGCGCAGCAGCGCCTGGTACTTCCGGTAGACCCGCTGCACCACCTGCTGCTTGGGGTCGTCGCCCGGCTTCATGTCTTCCGGGAGGCGGCCCTGGTTCTTCTCCCCGTCGATCTTCGAGAGGAGCTCCCGCGGCGTCACCGACGCGACGTCGATGCCCGAGTCGCGGATCGCCCGCCGCACCACCTGCAGCTGGTCGCCGTCGTCGTAGATGACGAAGTTGCGCTCCAGCCCGATGTGCTCGGCCTCGCGCCTCAAGATGAGCGCCGACGCCGAGTGGAAGGTGCTCACCGTCAGGCCCTGCGCCAGCGGGCCCAGCAGGTGCTCGAGCCGCTCCCGCATCTCGCGGGCGGCCTTGTTGGTGAAGGTCACCGCGAGCACCCGCCACGCCTCGACCCCGCGATCGCGGACCAACGAGGCGATGCGACGGGTGATGACCCGCGTCTTCCCCGACCCGGCGCCGGCCAGCACCAGCAACGGCCCGCGATCGTGCAGCACGGCGTCGCGCTGCGGCGGGTTCAGATCGTCGAGGAGATCATCCACAGGGGCTCCAGAACCACGCCCGGTCGCCAGAATCAACGGCGCCCCTCACCCCTCGGTGGCGAGCACGCCCCGGCGCAGCAATTCGGCCAGCGCGGGCTCGACGTCGGTGAGCGTGAGGCCCGTCGCGGTCGCCAGCGCCACCAGGTCGCCCGGGGCGTCCTTCACCGCGTCGAGCACCTTGAGCTCGGCCACGCTGGCCATGCGGGCGAAGAGCGTCGCGAGCTCGTCGTTGAGGAAGAGCCGGTCGGGCTGCAACGCGGCGTCGTGCAGCCGGCGCGCTTCGTCCCGCCGCACCGCCTCGCAGGTCTCGTCGATGATCTCGTACAACCACCGCGCCGGCCCCGGCACCTCGAGCGGCTCGAAGACGAAGCGACCCTCGCCGCGGCTGGCGATCAGCGCTTCGAGCGCCACCGTCCCCTGGACCCGCAAGCTCCCCGTCTGCGCCGCCGCGTCGATGAAGTGCCCCTCGCCGATGCGCAGTTCATAGCGGCCCATCGCGTCTTCCAGCTCGAGCCGGCCCCGGCAGTCGAGCTCGGCCAGCGTGCGCAAGAGCCACAGCGGCCCGACCGATCGCAGCTCCACCGCCGTCGCGCGTCGTGCCGACAGCGAGTCCCACGCACGGGCGCGCGGCCCGGCCAGCAACGCCACCGCGTCGAGCATCTGCTTCGAGCGACCCGACTTCTTGAGGTAGGCGCGGGCCCCGGCGCGAGCGGCCTTCAGGGTGTCCACCGCGCCCTCATGAGCCGAGAGCATCATCACGGCGATCTCCCGCAACGAGACGTCCGCCCTCAGCGCCCGCAGGAGCCCCCAGCCATCGAGCCGCGGCAGGTCGAGGTCGGCCACCAGGATGTCCCAGGGCTTCTGCGCGGCGAGCTGCAGCCCGGACTGACCGTCACCGGCGCTCTCGACCACGTAGTTCGCCGCCTCGAGCTGCTTGGTCAACAATCGACTGAGCATCGGGTCGTCCTCGACCACCAGCACGCGCGCCCGGAAGCCGGCGATCGGAGCCGCCTTCACCGGGGGCCCCGTGGCCGGCGTCTCTTCCCAGAGCACCGGGCCGTCCTCGAGCTCGATGATCTGCTCGAGGGCCTTCTCACCCGACAGCGAGCCGAACTGCGCGGCCACCAGCGCCCCGTCGAGGAACATGGCGCGACCCTCGAAGGGCGTGCCCGGGTAGGTGGTCACCGTGCCGCTGAGCCTCGAGCGGCCCGTCCACGCCAGCAGGCGCGCCTTCATGCGCCCGAGCTGCACGCGAGAGCGATCACACTCGTCGATCAAGGCCCGCGCGCGCGTGGGCACGTCCCGGGTGAAGGGGAAGCGCCAGATGTCCGTGGCGCCGACCCGCAGCCACTGCAGCACGTTGAGCACCGAGACGTCGGTCAGCACCCCTGCGACGGGCACGCCGAAGGTGTCGCCGTGCGCGCGCACCGAGAGCACCACCTGGCGACCCGCGCGCCCGGGGAGCACCTCCTCGACCAGCACGAGGTCCGGTCTCCACGTACGAATGGAGTCGATCACCGACGGCGCGTCGTCGGTGTCGCGCACCACGAAGCCCACGGCCAGCAACAGCTCGCTCAGCGCGCGGCGCCACGCCCCCCCCGCCACCCC
>JBBRUE010000575.1:0-5063 GCA_038248085.1 Myxococcales bacterium
CTCGGGGCAGCCCTCGGCGCGGCGCATGCGCACCGTGGCGACGTAGTCGCGGGCTTCGGTGGGCTTGAAAGTGAAGGTCGCGGTCTTGGTGCGCATCGCGGGGAGGAGGAACTCACCCCTCGGCGAGTCGGCCGAGATGACGAAGATGCCGTCGCCCTGCTGCGACTCGACCGCGCCGAGGTAGGCGTGGGTGTCGATGGGGCGCTGGTTGGCGTAGTCGAAGGTGAGGTTGAACGAGTCGCCGCGCGCGACGGCGCCGAAGTCGAGGCTGGCGGGCAGGTCGCACTCGCCGGACACCGCGGTGCCGCGCAGGGTGATGGTGGCGTTCTCCTTGCCGATCTCGGTGTCACCGGAGGTCATCACCAGCACGCTCTCGTGCGCGAACTGGGGCACGCCGTCCTTCACCGGGGGCATGAAGTCGATGTCGAACTCCACCGACTCGCCGGAGGTCACCGCCGTCTCGGTGTCGAAGGCGATGCGGAACACCGGCGAGGGCTCGTCGATGAAGGCGCCGA
This sequence comes from Myxococcales bacterium, assembly GCA_038248085.1. Taxonomy (GTDB): domain Bacteria; phylum Myxococcota; class Myxococcia; order Myxococcales; family Myxococcaceae; genus Archangium_A. The sequence continues at coordinate 516 of JBBRUE010000575.1, forward strand.
CCTTCGCCGCGTCACCGCTGGTCTTCGAGAAGCGCTGGAGCGTCAGGGTGCCCCGGCCGACGTTCTGCACGGTGAGCTTCTGGGTGACCGTCTTGCCCATCGGCACGGTGCCGAAGTCGTAGACCCCGTTCTCGCCGGACATCTGCACGCCGTTGTCGCTGAAGATGACGCGGACCTCGCCCTGGCCGCGGGGAATGGGGCGGGCGCCGCAGTCGGTGCAGCCCTGCGCAAACAGCGCCGCCAAGGCCACGAAGGCCATCGTTCGCACTGAAGTCGTCATGTCCGTGTTCTCCAAGGGGGGGCGCGGGCGGCCGTCAGCGCCTGAAAGGACAGGCTTTCACGTGCAGGCCGGGGCTTCAAGGGCCGCCGTCTGGCCTGTCGTTGCTCAGACAGAGCCCCGCGTCCAGCGGGTCGCCGTGTTCGTCGACCGGCGCTGAATCCTCCGCGGAGCCCGGGCGCTCCTAAGGGCATGTGCTACCAAACGATGTGCCCGAGTTGCGGCAAGGTGACCTGGGGCGGGTGCGGTGCCCACATTCAGTCGGCGTTGCGCGGAGTTCCGAAAGAGAACCTGTGCCGCTGCAACGAAGCGCCCGCCGAGACGCCGAAGTCGACGGCGAACGAGACGGCGCAGGTGTTCGCCTTTCCTCCGCGGACCTGACGCGTGAAGCGCCTCGTCGCGGCCGTGCTCTTGGCGGCGGCGATCGGTGCCGGGGCCGCGCCGACGACGCCCCCTCCGCATCTCGCGCGGGGTGAGCTCGCGCCTGAGTTCAAGGTCGAGCGATTGGTCGGCGGCGAGCTGACGCTCTCGTCGCTGCGGGGTCGCGTGGTGGTGATCGACTTCTGGGCCACGTGGTGCCCGCCCTGTCGCGCCGAGCTGCCCTGGCTGATGGACCTGGCCCGTCGCTACGAGTCGCGCGGCGTCTTCTTCGTGGCGATGAACCAGGACGACGGGCCGCAGCGCGCGCTTGCCACCGCCTTCGCGGCCGAGCTGCCCGGCATCGACCGCTTCATCACCCTCGGCGGGCCGAAGCTGGCGGGCCCGTACCGGGTCGATGGTCTGCCGACGCTGTACGTCGTCGATCGGCAGGGCCACGTCTTCGCGAGCGCCGAAGGGCGACTGACCGAAGCGGCCGTGGCCGGGGCGATCGAAGAGGCGCTGAAGTAGCGCCTCGGCCACGCTCCGTCTGGTGGCGACGCGAGCCCCGCCCCCGCCGACCACCCCTCGGCGTCGGTGTCTCGTCAACACTCCCGGCCCTCGTCTCCCGGGACTCAAACCACGCGCTCCAGGCCCTACCAGGCGAGGAACAACACGCTGATCGACGTGGCGATCATCACCCCGCCCCCAGCGACCCCGAACACGCCGCGCGGCGTCCCCGGCGGAGCAGTCGCGAAGACCGAGGCGATCGCGCCCACCGCGAGCCCGACCAGCCCGCTGACCGTCGAGACCACCGCGATGCCGATCGCCGAGAACGAGTTGTCGACGACCTCACCTGCCGCCTCGCCGAGCGTCGTGGCGTCGGAACGCATCGGGTAGAGCTTCGACGCGATGAGCGCGCCGAGGCTCGCCGCCAGCAGCGCGGTGCCCAGCGTGCCCGTGGTGATGGCGCACGCCCGGCCGAAGCCGCCGTCGCGATCGGCCCAGGAACACGCGCCCGCTCCGGCGCCGAGCGCCACCGCAGCCGCGCTGAAGCCGAGGAGCCGCACGTGTTCGCTGGACAGCCCGGGAGATGCAGGAGACCCGGTCTCCACCGGCGTCGAGGGCGCGACGTCGGCCTGCGCCAGGACCACGGCGATGATCAACGAGAAGGGCATGGGCGCTTGTTACTCCGCGTCTTCCCCGGTCCCCAACCCTGTCGGGGCGGGGGCTTGACGGCGACGGGCAGGACCACCGAGAGTGGCAACTGGTCAGACCTCTTACCAGTCGAGGCTTCACATGCCTGCTGCCGCCACCGCCCTCCCCCGCCCCCCGCTGCGCACGCCCGCCGCCCACGCCGAGGGCGAACTCGTGGGAGGCATCCTCGGCGAACGGTTCCCCGCGGGCAGCACGCTCCCTCCAGAGCGGGAACTCGCGCTGCAGCTCGGCGTCACCCGCCCCACCTTGCGCGAGGCGCTCCAGCGGCTCGATCGCGACGGGTGGATCGAGGTGCGCCACGGCAAGCCCACCCGGGTGCGCGACATCTGGAAGGAGGGCGGCCTCAACATCCTCGCCGCGGTGGTGAAGAACGGAGGGCCGCTGCCGCCCCGCTTCGTCACCAACCTCCTCGAGGTTCGCCTGGCGATGGCCCCGGCCTACGCACGCGCGGCGGTCGCGACGAGTGCCCCCACCCTCGCCGACGCGTTGCGCCCCGAGCGCCGGCCGGGGAACACCGCCGAGGCCTTCGCCGACTTCGACTGGAACCTGCACCTGCTGCTGACCACCTCGTCGCAGAACCCGGTCTTCACCCTCATCCTCAACGGCTTCGGCGACTTCTACCGGGTGATGGCGCAGCTCTACTTCGCCGCCCCCTCGGCCCGCCGCGCCTCGACTGAGTTCTACGACGCGCTGGCCCAGGCGGTTCGCAGCCGGCGCCCCACCGTGGCCGAGGCGGTCACCCGCAAGGCGATGCAGCGCAGCCTCGACCACTGGGCCCGGACCGAGCGCCAGGCGGGGGTGACGTCATGAGGCGCTGGAACGGGTGGGGCGACGAGACCCAGAGCTACGCCCTTCCCGCGAAGGCGGTGAGCGCGCTGGCCGAGTGGGTCGGGCCCGCCACGCCGGGGGTATCGGTCGGCCTCGAGCGCGTGCTGCGGCAGTTCCCCGAGAGCCGGCTCCCGTCGGCGTCGTTCCTGTCGTTCGACCCCGAGACGCGCCTGCGCCACGCCCGCGGCCAGAGCCTGCCGGACTGGGTCGCGCTGCGCGCGGGACAGGTCGGCGCCTGCCCCGACGCCATCGCCTACCCCGAGACCTCGGAGGACGTGCGCTCGCTGCTCGACTGGGCGCGGCGCGAGAACGTGCGGCTGATTCCATACGGCGGGGGCACCAGCGTCGCCGGTCACATCAACCCCGAGGTCGATGGCGGGCCGACCGTCACCGTCGACATGAGCCGCATGTCGCGGCTGATCAGCCTCGACGAGACCAGCCGGCTCGCCACCTTCGGGGCCGGCGTGTCGGGGCCCGATCTCGAGGCCCAGCTCCGTGCGCACGGGCTGACCCTCGGGCACTTCCCCCAGTCCTTCGAGCTGTCGACGCTCGGCGGCTGGGTGGCCACGCGCTCGAGCGGGCAGCAGTCGATGCACTACGGCCGCATCGAGAAGCTCTTCGCCGGCGGCCGCGTCGAGACGCCCGCGGGCACGCTCACCCTGCCCGTCTTCCCCGCGTCGGCGGCGGGGCCGGATCTCCGCGAGCTGGTGCTCGGCTCCGAGGGGCGCGTGGGGGTCATCACCGAGGCCACGGTGCGGGTGTCGGCGCTGCCCGAGACCGAGGAGTTCGTCGGCGTCTTCTTCCCCAACTGGGAACAGGGCCTCGCCGCCTCGCGCGCCATCGCCCAGGCGAAGCTGCCCCTCTCGATGCTGCGGCTCTCTGCCCCCGAGGAGGCGCGCACCATGCTGATGCTCGCGGGCCACGAGCGGCTGCTCCGCGCCCTGGAGGCGTGGATGTCGTTCCGCGGCGCGGGGGAAGGCAAGGCGCTGCTGCTCATCGGCTCGACGGGCACCTCCAACACCGTCGAGTTCGCCCTCAAGGAGGCCCTCGCCGTGACCCGCAAGCACGCAGGCATCTCGGCGGGCCGCACCTTCGGCGCGCAGTGGACGAAGAACCGCTTCCGCGCGCCGTACCTCCGCAACTCGTTGTGGGAGGCGGGCTACGCCGTCGACACCGTCGAGACCGCGGCGCCGTGGTCGGCCGTGCCCCGGCTGCTGAGCACGATGGAAGCCGCGCTGCGCACCGGCCTCGAGTCGCGGAATGAGAAGGTGCACGTCTACACGCACCTCTCGCACCTCTACGTCGACGGCTCGAGCCTCTACACGACGTACCTCTTCCGGCTCGCGCCCACGCCTGAAGAGACGCTCGAGCGCTGGCGCACGCTCAAGACGCTCGCCAGCGACGCCATCGTCGCGGGCGGCGGCACCATCAGCCACCAGCACGGCGTGGGCGTCGACCACGCGCGCTGGCTGGGCGCCGAGAAGGGCGCGCTCGGGCTGACGGCCCTCGGCGACGTGCTGCGGCGCTTCGACCCGGCGGGCCTGATGAACCCCGGCAAGCTGCTGCGCGCGGCGGAGGTGCGGCCGTGAGCACCTGGCGCGACGTGGTGTGGAACGCCATCGAGCAGCCGTGGGACCTGGTGGTCGTCGGCGGCGGCATCACCGGCGCGGGCATCCTCCACGAGGCGGCGCGGCGCGGGCTGCGGGTGTTGCTGGTCGAGCAAGGAGACTTCGCCTCGGGCACCTCGAGCCGCTCGTCGAGTCAAAAATTTCCCGAGCGGCACTGAAGCTGCCGCCGAACTGGGACTCTAGTGGCTGATTTTAGTCATCTATCGGTTATGCCGGATGAAGTCATTCGCTTCCTGGCTC
>JBBRUE010000576.1:0-5062 GCA_038248085.1 Myxococcales bacterium
CACGGCGTCGAGCTCGGCGCCGTGGGACTCCATCAGCGACTGGGCGAAGAACGAGCCCATTGAGTGGCCGATCAGGCCGAAGGGTAGACCGGGGTGCTCGCGCTTCTCGAAGGCGATCAGCTCGACGAGATCGAGCAGCACCCGCGGCACGCCGCCTGCGACGAACCCCAGCTCGTGGGGGGTGGCGGCGGTCTGCCCGTGGCCCCGGTGATCGTTGGCGTAGACGGCGTAGCCCTGCGCGGTGAGCGCCTCGGCGAGGCGGGCGTAGCGGGCGCTGTGCTCCGCCATGCCGTGCGAGACGTGCACCACGGCCTTCGGCGGTCCCTCGGGGAGGAAGCGGCGGACGAACAACTTCTTTCCATCACTCGCAGCGTGCGACAGCGAAGAGGTGTTCACAGCCGCTCCCTACCACCTGGCCTACTTGTTCAGGGCATCGGCCGCCTTGTTCGCGACCTCCCCGGCGATGTTCTTCGCCTTCGTGCCCGCCTCGGAGAGCGCGTTGCCTGCCTTCTCAACGGTCTCCTGCACCACGTTCCCGGCCTTGGTGGCCGCGGCGTTGAGCTTGTTGGGCTCCGCCTTCTCTTCGGCCCGGTGCATCACCTTGGTCGCGGCCTCCTTGATGCCGTGTCCGAGCTTCTCGGCGGCCTCTTCGACGCGATGGCCGGCCTGGCTGATCTTCTGCTTCACGGTGTCTGGTGTCATGACGGCTCCTTCAAGTTTCGGCTCTTCAGATCAAACGGCGAACGCGGGACCGAAGCCGGTTCACCCCGAGGCGCTCTGCGAGTGCCTCACCGAGCGTCTGCTGGTGCTCCAACAGCCGGTGTCCGACCGCGCCGAGGAGCACCCCTCCGCCCAGCGCGACGCCCACGGACAGCAGCGGGTGCTCTCGCACCACCTGTTGCGCCTGGAACTGGCGCTCTTTGACGCGGTACTTCGCGTCTGACGCCGCGTGGGAAATGGCGTCACCGAAGTCCTCGAAGCGGTGCTCCGGGCGAATGGCTGCGTGATGCGGGCGTTGGTGCTGCATGGCGGTGTCCCCTTTCCGGGTAGTCCACCGCTGGATTGCATCGGGTGTGCCTCGCACCCACCCTGAAGAAGAACGGCGAGGTGGAGAGTCGAGTGAGGGGCGTTCGCGCGATTCATGCGCGCGCTGGCGATCTTCCTGCTCTGCCTTCACCTGGTCGAAGGGCTCACGCCCGGCTGGCGAGACCCTTGAGCTTGCTGACCCGGGCCCGGTGCTGCGCGTCTCTCGGCTCGAGCCCCTGCAGGGCCTGGGCGGCGCGCAGGGCCAGCGCGAAGTGTCCCTTCTGCTCGTAGATGGTCAAAAGCGCCCGCCACGCGGACGCGCTCTTCGGGTTCGCCGCGAGCACCCGCTGCGAGATCGCCACGCCCATCGAGACGTCGCCGGTGCGCATGCAGACGCCGATCGCGCGCTCCAGCAAGGGCTCGTCACAGTCCAACTCGAGGGCCTCGAGGATCGCCTCGCGCGCGTCGGAACGCATGTCGGTGGTGATGAACACCTCGGCCTGGCTGATCAACGCGTCGGCCGAGTGCTGATCCGGCTCGAGGTCGTCGTAGGCGGTCGACGGAGGTGGTGGTGGGGGACCGGGCCTGAAGACCGGCGTCTCCTCCGGGACCAGGGCCAGCTGCCCGACGGCCTGGTCGCGTACCGCCTGCTGACGGTCGAGGCGGGTCAGGGCCCGCAGCGCCGCGTCGAGCCGCGCCAACTGCGGCGCGCTCGCCCCCCCCGGCGTGCGTGAGAAGAGGCGCTCGAGTTCGACCAGTCGCGCCCGGTGCTCGAGCGGCGTGGCCTGGGCCGACAACCCGAGCGCGTGACGCGGCTGCCCGGTCTCGAGCCCCGCGAAGAACCGCTTCACCTCGTCGAGCACCGCCGCCAGCCGCGAAGCCTGCTCCGGGTCGGGGGCGGCCGGCACCGGCGCCTGCGCGCCCCGCAGGAACTGTTCGAGGCGTTCCTTCACCGCGGCGAAGCCGGCGAGCTGGAGCCCGAGGCCGAAGGCCGGCTCCGACGCCGGGGCGAAGACCACCTGGTGCACCACCTCGGTCTCGAGCGTGAAGGTGCCGTGTGCCGCGCGCAGCCGGACCTCGAGGCGCGCCCGCAGCACGGCGTACTCCGCGGTGTGGACGAACAGCCGGCCCTTCGACAGGTCGCGCACCCAGAGGTCGAGCAGCTCGGGCACCGAGCCGAACGCGACCTCCACCACCCCGGGCTTGACCCGCTGCGCGAGGGTACGCACGAGGCCCGGCGCCTCGGACAGCACGGCCGGCCGGGGGGGTGGCTCCAACGGCCAGAGCGTGGCCGCCGAGATGCCCTCGAAGAACTCGAGGAGCTTGCCGCGCGCCACCGCCGTCAACGGGTCGAACCGCAACCCCACGCCCGGCGGGTGGCCCTTGCGCTCCGCGGCCGCGGTGTCGACCAGGTGCACCGCGCGCGCGCTCGCCTCGATGCCGTCGAGCGCGGCGATGCGCAACACCAACGGCGTGCCCAGCGGCACCCAGAGCTCGCGCACGAAGGCCCCGCCCAGCGAGATGTTCTCGAGGCTCAGGCTGCGCACGCGGCTCGAGTCGAGCTCGAGCACCTCGACCGGCACGTTGGTCGAGTAGCGCGGGTACCGCTGGACGAGGGTGGCTTCAGTCATGGCGCCCTCGGCTCACCAGGTGGCGTCGAGCCCGGCCTTGAACACGTTGCCCCAGCTCGTCGGGGTGAGCGTCATGTTCACCCCGCAGCCCCCCGCGGTCTCCTGGATGAGGTTCGGCGGGCAACGCTGGTGGAACGTCCACGCGAGGTGGGGCACGTCGATCGCCCGCGCCCGCGTCATCAGCGCCGTGCAGTCGGCCTCGGTCATGAAACCCGCCGCCGGGCCGAACTCGCCGATGATCACCGGGAGCGTCTGCGCGGGGCCCTCGAAGAGCGCCGGGAACTCCGAGACGGGATCGTAGACGTGCGTCTCGTAGATGACGTTCGAGCCACCGCCGGCGGTGATGGGGTGCGTCACGTAGTAGTCGAGGCGCCGCGCCCACTCGCGCGTGCCCTGCACCGCGACGAGGTGGTGGGGCGTTCCCTGCTGGGTCTCGACGTCGCGAATCGCCTGCACCGTGGAGTTCATCGCGCTCCACACCTGCGAGTCGTATTGGCCGTTCGAGTTCGACTGCGGCTCGTTCACCAGCCCGAAGATGACGCGAGGCTCGTCCTTGAGCTCACGCGCCAGCAACTGCCAGGTCGCGGTGGTCTGCGCGGTCGGCCAGCCCATCGCCGTGAAGCTGGGGTCGACCCACAGCGAGACCTCGACGTAGAGGTTCGGCTTGGTGCGCGCGTGCGCGATGATGGCCTTCACGTCGGCGAGGTAGGCGGTGTCGCTCATCACCGACGCCCAGCCGGCGCGGCCTCCCGACGAGTCGTAGCTCTCGAGCGTGAGGCGGATGAAGTTGGCGCCCCATCCATCGACCAGCATGTCGAGCCGGCGAAGCACCTCGTTGACGTTCGGCGGGGTGAAACTGCAGGCGTCGCAGCCGCGGGTGTCCTGGAGGTTGGCGCCGCGGCCCTTCCAGTGACTGCCGTCGGCGTTGAGGATGTGGTTGCCGGCGGTGCGCAGCCATTCGCTTCCCGGGGCGACGACGTTGGTGCCACCGCCTCCCCCCGTCGTTCCCGCGCCGCCGCCGGTGCCGCCGCCCGTGGCCTGGGTCGTGCCACCCCCAGAGCCGCCCCCCGTCGCCTGCGTCGTGCCACCACCAGAGCCACCGCCAGAGCCACCGCCCGTGGCTTGCGTGGTGCCGCCACCCGAACCTCCACCCGTGACCTGCGTCGTGCCCCCGCCCGTGTTTCCTCCGTCAACCGCCCCCGAAGAGGCGTTCTCGCTCGTGGTGCTCGCCACCGCGGCGCCCGGCGCGTCGACCTCCATTGGAGAGACATTCCCCACACAACTCAGGACCGAGACCGCGAAAACCAGTGTCAGCAGTGTTTTGACCATGCGCGATAAATACCTTGCTGACGGAAGCCCTCGGGAGGGGGGGCGAGCGAGACCTACACGTCGATCAGTTGGGGTTACCCGGCCAGATCCGTCATGGCTCGGTCACGCTCGCGACTAGAGCGGCTGCACCCGCACGACGAAGAACCCGGCGCCTGCGCCGCTGCAGGGCGCGACCCATGGCCCGAGAGTGGAGCCCTGGCAGAGGCCCGCGAGGTAGACGGAGTCGTCGCTCACCGAGTGCGCGAGGCGCGGGTTGACCACCCGATGGCCGAGCCGCAGCGCGCGAAGGCGGAAGATGGTGGGGGGGCCGGTGGCGCTCCAGGTGCCGGTGATGATGAGCGGCGTGCCGACCTCGAGCGCGTGCACGCCGCCGTCGGCGAACACCACCTGTTGCCCCGCCTCGGTTGCGTCGACCACCAGCACGAAGTTGTCGCTGCCGTCGACCACCAGGTCGCTCGCCACGACGCGGGTCGAGTCGAGCGGCACGACCGGCTCCGGGGCGATCTCGAAGTTCGCCGAGCCGTTGAGCGCGCGCGCGAGCCGGATGCCCGCGTCGTCCTGCCACGAGAACGTCGCGGCCAGGGTGGTGCTCGCGGCATGCACCCCGGTGCCAGGGAGCGCCACGCCCCCGGTGAGCGCCACCGACAACGGGCCGCCGAGCCAGCGCCCGAAGAAGAGGTTGCCGCCCGCGCCGGTGCTGCACCCCGGGCCTGCTCCGACCCCGAGGACGTAGTGCACCGCGCCGTTCGGAGCGGTGGTGGCCAGTTGGGTCGGCGCGCAGTTCACGACCCGGACGGTGCCCCCGTCGAGAAGCGTCGGGTCGCTCCACGCGAGGCTTCCCGCGGGGTTCACCCCGACGGCGAAGGCGCCGTTGTCGAAGCCGGTGACGTTCGAGATCCACAGCGGCTGTGCCGGCTTGACGTGCCCGGCGACCGCGCCGGTCTCTCCGTCCCAGAAGTCGACGCCGCCGTCACTGCCGAGGAGCACGGTGTTGCCCCACAACCCGAGCGCCATCGGCTGGTACGGGGGCGAGATGGGGCTCGTCGGACCGCCGCCAAAGGGAGTCACGAGGGCGG
>JBBRUE010000577.1:0-5056 GCA_038248085.1 Myxococcales bacterium
GAGGAGCCCCGAGAAGCCCTTGCGCTCCTGGCCCTCGAACTCGGCCTCGGTGATCTCCAGCACGCTGGCGGGCGCGAGCATGATCACGCTGCCATCGTTGAGCTCGAACTTGAGGTTGCCGGTCTTGACGCTGAGGGTGTCACCGAGTTCGACCGGCGAGCCCACCTTGAGCGCTTCGGCCGCCCCGCCCTTCGGAGCGCGCGACGCCTCACCCTCGAGCGCAGCGACCTTCCCCACTTCGGCCAGCGCGAGACAGGAAACCAACGAAACCGCGACGACGAGGAGCCGAGTCATGGCGTGCCCCCTCCAGTTGAGATGAGCGTGACGTTCATGATCACGCGAGTTCCGTCTGTTTCCACGATGCTGTCCCACGGCAGATACCCCCGCTTCTTCACCTGCACACGGCGGGCGCCCTTCTTGAGCGCCAGCCCCTTCGGTTCACCCCGGAAGTCATCGCAGGTGCCCTGGGGCACCCCGTCGAGCTCCACGTCGGCGTCCGTCGGCATGCACAGCAGCACCAGCTCGCTCTTGGTGGTCACCCGCGCGGGAGGGAGTTCGATCAGGCGCGCCGACCCGACCGCACACCCGCACAACCCCAGCGCGCCGACCGCCCACTTCACTTGCCGACCTTCACCTCGACGCTGGCACCGGTGACCGACACCACCTCGATCTTCTTCTTCTTGAAGGTCGCCGCCTCGACGGCCTCGGCGAGATCCTGCGACGAGCCGAGGAAGGTGACGCGGTAGACGGCCTTGCCGCCGGCGAACGAGTCCTGGATCGTCTCCTTCATGCCCTTCATCGCCTCGAGCGAGCGCTTGAAGTCCTTCGCCGCCGAGAACGAATCGAGGCCACCGACCGCGATCTCGAGGCGGGCGCCGTTGACGAGCTCGTTGCGGAAGTACTCGAGGATCGCCTTGCGGACCGAGGCGTTGATCTCGTCCTTCCGGCCCTTGGCGAGCTCGAGAGCGGTGCGCTCGTAGGACACCAGCGAGGCCGCCATGGCCTGGCCGGGGTCGCGGAAGCTGAACTTGTTCGAGAGCTTGGCGATCTGTGCGCCGGAGTTGGTCGCGAACACCGAGAGGTCGTACTCGCCAGAGACCAGGAAGAGCGACTTGTCGGTCATCGCGCCGGTGGGCTTGCCGTCGACTTCGCTCAGCGACTGCTGGCGGAAGTTGGCCGAGCCGTAGACCATGAAGTCGGCCTTGCTGAGATCACCGATCTCCTTGGCCTCACCCTGCTGCAGCACGACACCGGGCGCGATGCGCACCTTGCCGGTGGCGAACGCGGGGTCCTTCACCAGGTAGCCGTCGTTGATGAAGGCCTCGTTGATGACGGTGGCGAAGGTGTTGCTGTTGACCACCGCCTTGCCGTCAGCCTGGAGCGTGTTCTCCTGGATGAGGATGATCACCTTGGGGCGGCCGATGCGCTTGATGAGGTCGCGCGCGGCGGTGATGTCCTTGTCGAGGTTGTCGGTGATGACCTCGGCCTTCACCTTGACGATGGCGACGCCCTTCTCGATCTTTTTTTCCGTCACGTCGTACTTCTTCACGTAGCCGGAGGTGTTGGCGAAGACCTGGTCGCGCACGAGCTGGTTGTTCACCACCGCAGTGTCGGCGTCGATGCGCACGCCGGCCGCCTGCTCGATGGCCGAACGCAGCGCGCGTTCCTTCGCTTCGTCGTAGGCCTTGCCCTCGTCCTTGCCGACGACGGCCGCTTCGCCGACGCCATCCTTGATGACGACGGTCGCCTGGGCAAAAGCCACCAGCGAGACGACGAGTGAGATCAGCGTGAGCTTGAGTGTATTCATGTGGGGTTTTCTCGCGCCTTAGTTGAGGACGATGACGACTTTGCCGTCGGCCAGGAAGCTGGTGTTCAGCGACGCCAGCTTCTTCGCGTCTTCCGGAGCGAGCTGCAGGTCGGCGCCCGAGACCTTCGCCGCCTTGAGCACCAGCGGCCGCTCGCCGGCCTTCAGCGACTTCTGCGCGTCGTCGATGCTCTGCACGTAGGCCGCGACCCCGGACTGCTTACGCGCGTCGCTCGAGAGCGAGTCGATGGAATAGACGGCCTTGCCGCCCTCATCGAGCACGCGGGGCAGCAGCGCCGGCGTGACCTTGAGGCCGCGGGCGTCGATGACCAGGCCCGTGGTGGTCTTGTCGCCGTCGGGCTTCCCCGCCGCGAGCACCTGGGTGGCGTCGGGGTCGAGCACCTCGGTGAGCAACGCGAGGGGCACTTCGATCTCCACCTCGACGCCGCTGTCGGAGAAATACCGCTTGTTGATGATCTTGTAGCCGCGCACGAGGCCCTCGACGCGCAGCTTGATCTCGTCCTTCTCCATCAGGTCACCCATCTTGCGGGTGCCATCGACGGAGACGCCCTTCACCTGCGCGAGGAGGTTGCGCAGCGCATCGGCGAGCGCGGCACGCTCAGCGCCGAGGCGGGCCTGGGCCGGGTTCTGCGCCTTCAGATCGGGAGCGCCCGACCCCGTCGCCCGAACCACCTGGCCCGACCAGCTCACGCCGGGCTGCGGCCTGGGCTCAGCGGCCTTCGAGTCCTTGCCCTGCGCGAAGACTCCAAGAGGAACCGCCAGAATGACCGCCCACAGAATGCGCTTCATGATCGAGGCCCCCGATGGAGATGAGGAAAGCAGCCCCCCAATCTACGGTCGGCGCTCGACGAGCTTCAACACTCATTACTGAACGACGTTGCGGGTACAGAACTGATCGATGAGCCGGCGGTGCCGTTCCGTGAGCAAGGTGAAGCGAACGCCAGAGCCTTCTTCGCTGTGTTCGAGGTCGCACCACTCGCGAACGACCTCCCCTTCCGCGTAGATCACCTCTTCTGAGCCGGGGAGCTGGAACTGCAACCCCACGCGCTTACCCGCCATGTCGGGCTCGATGAGGTGGGCCAGGCCCACACCTTCACGCGAAATATCGGACGTCCGCGCCATGTAGGGAACGCCGGCGACGTACTTGTTCAGGTAGATGTCGAGGTTGACCCGGGACTGCTTCCGCTTGTTGCTCATGCGCTTGGCTCCTTGGAAGCCGCTGCAGTGCTGCAGCGAGCTGTTGCGAAGCCTACGGGCCTGATCGGAGCCGTCAAAAAAAGGCGCCGGCGCGTCAGCGAAATTGCTCGACGTCGGTGATCGTGCTGACCGGGCCGAAGCGCGAGAGATCGCCGAGCGTTTCGGGCGGGCCGACGACGATGATCTGCAGCCCGTCGGTGAGCTGTCGGGCCGCAGCGGCCGCGGTGACGGGCGTGACCTCGCCCAGCTTCTCGCGCCAGGTGCCAAGATAGTCGCGCGGGTAGCCGACGAGATCGAAGGTCGCCCGTTCGAAGGCGATCTTCGCCGGGCTGTCGAAGCGGAAGGCGAAGGCGTTGGTCGCCATGTCGCGCGCCGTGCGCAGCTCGACGTCGGTGATCGGCGCGGTCGCAGCCACTTCGCTCAGAATGCGCGTGGCGACGTCGAGGGCCTCGGCGACCTGCTCAGGCTTCGTGTCGAAGCCGGCGGTGAACAGGCCGGTGGTCGGCCCCGGGCTGACGGTGGTGTACGCGGAGTACGCGAGGCCGCGGTCGTCGCGGATCTCGCGGTACAGGCGTCCGACCCCGAACGTGCCCAGGGCGGTGTTGACCAACCGCAGCGGGAACTCCTGCGGCGTGTTCCGGGTGAAGCCGAAGGTGCCGATGCGCACTTTGGCCTGCGCGACCTTCCGCGGGATGACGATCACCCGGCGCACGAGCGGCGCCGGCGGGGTCCACTTTCGGGCCGGCGCGGCCCCGCCCTTCCAGGCGCCGAAGGCCGGCTCGAGCAAGGCGAGCAGGGCCTTTCGATCGAAGTCACCGGTGATCACCAGCCGCGTGCCCTTCGCGCCCCAGGTCGCAGCGTAGAAGGCCTTCACGTCCGCGAGGGTCAATGCCTTCACGGTAGCCTCGACGGGCTCGCGGCCGAGGAGCGACTCGGGGCCGAACACGGCCTTGTTCAGCGCGCGCGCGGCGACGCCATCCGGGCGATCTTCCCGACGACGCAGCGACTCGAGAAACCGGCCGACCGCGACTTCGAAGCGCTGGTCGTCGAAGCGCGGCCGCTGCAGGAGATCGGCGAACACCGGGAAGAGCACCGGGAGATCGGCCGCGCGGATCGACAGGGAGACCGTGGAGTACTCGTCGGCGGCACCGGAGCTCGCGTCGGCGGCATGAAACTCGAGGAGTTCCTCGAGCGGGGCCGGAGCGCGCGCCCCTGCGCCGCCCTCGCTGAGCATCGTCGCGGTGAGCGAGGCGAGCCCCCGTTTCCCGGCGGGATCGTCGACGCTGCCCACCGCCACGAGGGCGCGCAGGAGGACGAGTGGCGTGGTGTGATCTTCGAGGAGGTAGAGCTGGAGCCCGTTGGGCAGGGTGAGGATCTCGGGCTGCTTGAGCGCGAACTCGAGCGGAGGCGGGGTGAGCGTGGTCGGGTCGACCGCGAGCGCAGGCGGGAGCTGGCGATGCGCGATCTTCGTGGGCGGTGACTCGAGGCCGGGCTCCCGCCGCGTCTGGACCGAGGTCGGGGCACACGCCGCAAGGAGAAGCCCCAGGACGAAGGGGACCCGGGGCGTCATGGCCGCACCAGGGTGACCACCAGGGAGTTCTCTTTCATGAAGTGCTGCCGGGCGACCTGCTGCACCTCGGCCGCGGAGATCGACTCGATCACCTTCGGGAGTTCCAGCGGGTACCGCCAGTCGCCGTACAGCGTCTGGGCCCGCGAGAGCGCGCTCGCCAGCCCGCCGTTCGACTCGATCGCCCGGGCGAGATCGGCCGCGACCCGGTTCCGCACTTTCTGCAGCTCGAGGTCCGGCGCCGGCTCGGCGATCACCCGCTGGAGTTCGTCCCAGATCGCCGCTTCGATCTGCTCGGTCTTCACGCCCACCAACGGCGTCACTGTGATGATGAACAGGTTGTCGAGGCGCACGCCGGGCCCGGTGAACACGCCCACGCCCTGGGCCAGCCGGTCCTTGAACACCAACCGCCGCTGGAGCCGGCCGGTGTTCCCCTCCCCGAGCAGCACCTGCAGCACGTCGAACAC
>JBBRUE010000578.1:0-5052 GCA_038248085.1 Myxococcales bacterium
CATGGGAACCTCTTACGGAGTGGCGACGGGAGAGTGGGTTGACGAAGCGAGCCGGGCCTGGGCGGCAGAGGCAGCGGCCGTACCGGGGAACGACGAGACGATCTTTTCCCAGGTGGCGCGCGCCTCCCGGGGACGGTTGAGACGCGCGCGGCAGTCCGCGAGCTTGAGCATCGAGTCGAGCACCGCGTCGCCCGCCGGGTACTGGGCGACCACCCGCTCGAACTGCTCGGTGGCGTGCGCGAAGTCTTTGTCGGCGAGAAAGGCCATGCCAGCGAAGTAGAGCGCGTTGTCGGCCTTCGGGTGCCGCGGCCAGTCAGCGACGAACTGGAGCATCTGGGTGACGCCGGCTTCCGAGTTCCCCGTCTTCATCATGTTCAGCCCGCGCTCGAACTGGGCGTCGGCCACGGTCGTCTCCGGCTGCTCGGGAATGGGCGACGGAGCCGAAGCCGCTTCGTTCTGGAACTCGAGCGTGAGTGCCTCGGCAGGTTCGGCGACCTCGACCGCAGTGTCGATCTTCGGCGCGGCCTCTTTCTTCGGCTTGAGTTTGACCACCGCGAGCGGGGGCAGCGCGTCGAGGCTGCTCGGGGCGGGTTTCGTCGGCGCGGTCGCGGAGGCGCTCGTCACCGACTTCGGCTGCGAGGCGGCGCGCGCGGCGGACACGAGCTGCTGCGATTCGAGTTTCTCGAGCCGCGCTTCGAGGCGTGCGTTCTCGGCCCTCAGCGCCCGCATCGAGGACAAAAGGTCGCCGTGCTCACTGCGGCTGACGACGTCCGTCGCGCACCCGGAGAGCACGAGACAGGCAATGGCGGAGATCGGTCGGATGACGAGGAGAGGATAGGGAGCCGCTTCGGCGGGGGCAAGAAAAGGGCCCCCCCGCACTGCTACAGGGATGCAGCGGACGCACATGTGATGAACGAGAGGTGGCGCCCGGTGATTCCGTGCTCGCGGCGATGCGAGAAGAAGCGCGGATCGCACCTCGTGCACTGCGGCAGGGCGACCACGTGGTCCGCCGGCACCTGCCAGCGCACGAGCGTCCGGGCGACCGCCAGGGGCAAATCGAGGTGCGGTTTGGCGCTGCCAGGCTGCGGAACGACCACCTCGTCGCCGAACGCGGCGCGAAAGCGCTCGGGGAGATCGCCGTCGACCTCGAAGCAGCAACGCTGAATGCACGGACCGATGGCGACGTGGAGGTCGGTGGGCGCGCTCCCTCCGGCCCCCAACGCCTCGATGGTCCGCGCGACGATTTCCGCGATCACCCCGCGCCACCCGGCATGAACCGCGGCCACCGCCCCGCTCCGCCGATCTTCGATGAGAATGGGCACGCAGTCGGCGGTGCGTACCCCGACCGCGACCCCCGGCGTGCGCGTCCACACTGCGTCCGCTTCGGTCTCCGGCGTCGAGGCCCCGGCCTCCACCACCCGATCGCCGTGCACCTGCTTCACCGCGATCAACCGGGCCGGATCGACGCCGGCCTCCGTGGCCAGCAACTCGAGGTTTCGCCGTACCGACGCCGGGTCGTCCCCGACGGAAAACGAGCTGTTGAGGGAACTCCACGGGCCCTGCGAGGCCCCCCCGGCTCGCGTTGGAAATCCATGCCGTGCCCGCAGTTTTGACGCAGTGAGTAATTCCACGCTTCACACCTTAGTCCACCTGCACGATGCTGCCCCCCCTTCCCCGTCCCCGAGCTCTCCCACCTGCGCACCATCGGCACCAGATTGTTGTTCGCGGTCTTGGTGCCTGCCCTCGTCCTCGCGTTGCTGGGCACGATCGGAGCGTGGCGGCAGACGGACCGCGCCGTGCGCGAGAAGACCCGCACCGACGCGCTCGGGCTGGCGGAGTTCGTCGCCACCAGCTTCGGGGCGGTCGAAGACACCCACCCGGGCACGGCGCCGCGTGTCGCCCACCGCGCCGTCACCAACGCCGTGCGCAGCAACTGGTCGGCCCTCAAGCTGGTGACCGACCTGCGCATCGTCGGGCGCGACGGGAAGGTGAAGTGGTCCCGCCGCATCGAAGAGGAAGACAAGCCGTG
The DNA here is from genome assembly GCA_038248085.1 of Myxococcales bacterium. Taxonomy (GTDB): domain Bacteria; phylum Myxococcota; class Myxococcia; order Myxococcales; family Myxococcaceae; genus Archangium_A. The sequence goes on from JBBRUE010000578.1 coordinate 2,030, forward strand.
GCCCGACGCAGCCCGGCTGCTGGCGATCGGCGAGGGGCGCGCGGTCTTCGAGGCCCCGTCGAGCCCGTTTCCATGGAGTCACGGCGCGGGCGGCGAGGTGCTCTACCCGCTCGGCGGCGTGGCCTGCGGCGGGTGTCACACCGGCGAGTCGACCCTGCGGGCCGGGGTGCTCCAGCTCTCGATCGACGAGCCGGCGCTCCGCACCGAGGTCGCCCAGGTCTTCATCAACGCCACCTGGTTCATCACCCTCTTCGTCTTTACGCTCGGCGCCACGGTGTTGCTCGCCGTGCGCGTCTTCGTCAGCCGGCGCATCGAGCGCCTCGCGGCGATCATGAAGCGCGCGGAGGACGGCGATCTGGTGGTGCGCGCGCCCAACCTCGGCCGTGACGAGCTCGGCCGCCTCGCTCACGCCTTCAACCGCATGCTCGCCCGGCTCACCGATCTCAAGGCGGTGGAGATCGACACCCAGCGCGACCTCGAGCGGGCACGCACCGAGCTCGAGCTCAAAGCAGAGCTCGAGAACCGCGTGGCCGAGCTGCAGATTCTCTACGATCTCGCCCGCACCATCGCCTCGAGCCTCGACCTCAACGAGGTGCTGCAGCGCGTGGCGACCCTGGTCCCGGTGAAGCTGAACGTGCCGAAGTTCAGCATCATGCTGCTCAACGCCGATGGCCAGCTCGAGGTGCTCAAGGCGCACCCGCCGAACGTGGGCTCCGAGGGGCTGACCTTCGCGATCGGCGAAGGCGTCTGTGGCCGGGCCGCGGAGCTGCGGCGCAGCTGGTACGTGTCGGATCTCGAGCAGGACACCCTCTTCCGGGTGCGCGGATCTCGCGGAGAGAAAGAGCGCGGCTCGCTGCTCTCGGTCCCCATGGTGCGGGGCGGAGAACTGCTGGGCGTGCTGAACTTCGAGCGCCACGAGAAGGCCGACTTCGGCCCCGCCGAGATGGAGTTCTTCGCGGCCGTCGCCGACCAGGTCGGGTTGGCGGTGCAGAACGCGCGGTTGCACGAACAGACCGTCGCGTTGTCGATCACCGACCCGCTCACCGGCGTACCCAACCGGCGCTACCTCTTCCAGCAGTTGGAGGCGGAGATCGCCCGGTCGGCCCGGTTCGACCACCCGCTGTCGATGCTGATGATCGACATCGATCACTTCAAGCACCTCAACGACGCCGCGGGCCACTCGGCGGGCGACGACGTGCTCCGGCAGGTCTGCGTGCGGCTCAAGCACAGCCTGCGCAAGGTCGACACCCTGGCGCGCTACGGCGGCGAGGAGTTCGTCGTGCTCTTGCCGCAGGTCTCGCGCGAAGAGGCCCTCGAGGTCGCCCAGAAGCTCCGACACAGCATCTGCGACGTGCCGCTCGAGCACGGGGCGACCCAGCCCGGCGGCATGGTCACCATCTCCGTCGGCGTCGCCGCCCTGCCCCACGATGCGAAGGAGCAGTCGAAGCTCGTCGACTGCGCCGACTCGGCCCTCTACGCCTCGAAGCGCGGTGGGAGGAACATGGCGACGCTCTACGTGCCGGGCATGGAAGTCGAGCCGACGCGGCAGCGCGGCCCCCGGGCTCGCGAGCGATCCGGCGAGACGCCTGCGCTCGACCGGCCGGGCCACTGAGATCCCGCGTCAGCGCTTCTTGAGGCCGACCAGGTAGATCTCCATGCTCGCCCCGCGGGTCGCTTCGGGCCGCACGATCTTCACGTCCGAGAACAGCACACGGATGTCGGCTCGAAACTGCTCGAAGTCGCCGCCCATGAAGAGCTTGGCGATGAAGTGGCCCCCGGCCCGGCCGCGGGCGCGCGCGACGTCGAGGGCGATGCCCGCGAGGCGGAGGGAGCGCGCTTCATCGACGTCTTTGACGCCGGTGGTCTTCGGCGCGAGGTCCGAGACCACCACGTCGACCGCCCCGGGGTGCAGGGCCTCGAGCTGGGCGGCGAAGTCGTCGGCGAGCACGTCCATCACCGCCGTCTTCACGTTGGGGCGCCCCAGCGGCTTGATCGCCGCGAGATCGACCCCCACCACATGGCCGGTAGGGCCAACCTCCCCGAGGATGATCTGGAGGAACCCGCCGGGCGCCGCGCCCAGGTCGATGACGGTCTGGCCCTTCTTGAAGATCGAGAAGCGCCGCGCGATCTCGTCGATCTTGAAGGCGCTGCGGGCACGCAGCCCCTCTTCCTTCGCCTTGCGGAAGAAATAGTCCTTGGGTTGATACGGCCGCTTCGCCATCAGGGCTGCGCGGTAGGCGTACCGCTCTCGGCCGTGAGGTCGTCACCGTTGGCGACGCTCTTCACCTTCTCGAAGAGCTTCATGTAGCGCGTCTCGGCGAAGTCCTTCACGCGATCGATGTTGATGCGGCGGGCGCTGGCCGTGCTGACCAGCGCCTGGAAGACGCGCAGCTTCGGGGCCCCCTTGTCCTGCGCCCACACGGTGACCGTCGAGGCGATGGGGCACGCTTCCGCGGCGCGGGCCGCGGCGAACGAGGCCTCGATGGGGAGGTTCTTCGGCTCCTCATTGAACCACTGGACGTAGGCCACCGCCTGGGCGGCCGAGGTGTCGACCTCCAGCCGGCCGATGCGGCCCGCGAGCTCGCCCTGGCCGAAGATCTCCTTGAGGTTCGCCTCGCACTTGGCCTTCACGTCGCCGGCGGCCTCGCCCTTCTCGATCGCCTTCTGCAGGTCCTTGAGCTTGTAGCCGCCGTCCTTCGCGATGGCCCCGGCGCGGGCCTCGGGCTTCATCGCCTGCACGCGGGCGTCGCCGAGGGCGTTCTTGTAGTGCTGGTACATCTTGAACTCGTCTTCCGACAGGCCGAGCACCTCAGCGGCGAGCGCAGGGACGGAAAAGGCGACGACAGCGGCAAGGAAGAGACGGCGCATCGGCTGCAGACCTCCAGAAGGGGGGTGCGTTATACCCAAGCCATGCCCGGGTGTGGAAAGTGCGGAGCGAAGTTGGACGTCCTGTACAACCAGCCGGCCCGTCGCGACACCTGCCCGTCGTGTGATGCCGAGCTCCATGCCTGCATTCATTGCCG
>JBBRUE010000579.1:0-5048 GCA_038248085.1 Myxococcales bacterium
CGAGGCGAGCGGCTCGCCGAGTCTCTGCAGGGGCGTCAGCCGCCCGGCGAGCACCCCCAGCGAGAGGTACATGACCGGGTAGACCAGGGCGCCCAACAACCCGCGAACGAACTTGTCCGACGACCCACCGCTCGAGGTGGCGGCGACCGCCCCCCACGTCGCGGTGGAGAGCACGAGCAGGCCGATCACCAGCCCGAAGCTGCGCAAGGCGCCCGGCATCAAGACGAGGCCCTCCCCCGCACGCCGCGACCACCCGTCGCGCTCGGAGATGCAGAACACCCCGCAGAGGGTGAGGAAGAAGCAGGTGAGCACCTGCCCCGCGGCAGCATCGTTGGCGCGGCCGTGCTCACCGAGGAACACCGCCGCCCCGAAGCCGAGGGCCAGCAGGCTCACGAGGGTCAACGCGATGCGAGGCCCCCGCGACGCGGGCTCCGAGGGGAGCGCGAGGCCGGCAGAGGCCCCCTCGAGCAGCAACCCGGTGAGCGCCACGCTGAACAGCCCCATGCCGAGGACGAGGTTGCGGGACGCCGCGTTGCCGGCGATGCGGCGCCCCTCCTCGGCGAGCACCCAGGCGAAGGCGATGCCGCCGGCGGCGCCGAACCCGAGGAGCCCGAGCACCACGAAGAGCGCGATGGTGCGGCCCAGCTTGCTGTGGGCCTGGGTCGCGACCGCCAGCGCGAGCGCGGTGAGGAAGGCGCTCCACGCCGCGGCCAGCACCAGGGCGGCGACGATCTGCACCAGGTCGATGCCGTTGAGGAAGTAGCTGAACAGCACGAAGGGCGCGCAGGCGGACCCGAAGAGCATCGCCTGCGACATCGCGCTGACCCACTTGCCGCGGGTGATGCTGCGGGCGCCCAGGCCGGTGAGCGTCAGCAGGACCCAGGTCTCATCTTCCAGCTCGCGCGCCATCGACCGAAACGCGACGAACGGGAGCACGAAGAAGCAGACCACGCCCAGCGCGGTGAGGTACGCGCCGAAGAACTCCTTGCCGTACGTCGCGCCCGAGGTGTTCGTCGCCTCGGCGACGGCCAGCAGCGCCATGGCCAGGCACACCACCAGCAAGGTGCCGAAGAAGAGGGCGAAGACCTTCGCGCGGAGGCCCTGGCGGATCTCCTTGACGACGATCGGCCCCACCGACTCGACGAAGCGCTCGCTGGCGGAGGCCATCGTCACGCGAGCCACTCCGTGTCACGCGAACGCAGCGAGAACGCCGCCGACGCCGCCAGGCCCAGCGCGACGCCCCACACCAGCAGCACGAAGGGCAGCCCGTCGTCCCCCCGGTGCTCGATGTTGATCAGCCCCACCACCGGGTTGAAGGCGTTGAGGAAGAGATCGTCGGCGTCGGACACGATCTCCCCGATCAGCGGCGGCACGCCGGTCATCAGCACCACCAGGCCGAGGAAGACGAGGCGGATCATCGCCGGCGTCTGCCACGGGGGATGCGGGATCCACCGGGCGACGACGATCGGCAGCGAGATCATCAACAGCGCGAAGCCCGGCGCGGTCAACAGCACCAGCATCGCCCCCATCGGCATCGAGCCGTCGCGCAGCGCGAGGCCGGCGAAGGCCGCCCCGGCGGCGACGAGCAGCCCGACCACCAGGAGGTAGCCGCGAAACCCGCCCGGCTTGAGCAGCGAGAGCCGGCGCCCGGTGGCCCAGTGCAGCCTGGCCATGCCGTCGCGGTCGCTGGCCACGAAGAGGCCGACGAGGGTGGCGTAGAGCGACATGGTGACGCTGCCCGCGGTGAGCACCTCCGCTTCGCCGCTGGTGGCCCAGCCCCAGATGAAGAAGCCCACCGCGCCGACGAACTGCAGCAGGTAGACCAGCCGGGGCCCCCGCGCGTAGTCCTCGGTGGGCAACGAGAGCCGCGCCGCCGCCGCCTCGAAGAGCAGCAGCCCGGTGGTCACCATGCCGAACAGCACCGAGAGCGAGGTGAGCCAGAAGGCCGAGGTCGAGGCGATCTTCTGGGCGAACTCACCGATCAGCACCGCGCCGGTGATGCCCAACGCGAGGCCCTGGAGCAGCACGCCGAGCAGCACGAAGTGGAGCAGCGCGCGCACGAGGCGCGATTCCGCGAGCGTCGCGAGGCTGACCGACACCGAGACGAGGAACACCTGGTAGGCGACCGACACCAGCACGCCCACGATGATCGTCGGCAGGTCGATGCCGTTGAGGAAGTAGCTGAAGAGCAGGAACGGGGTCGCCGCGCTGGCGTAGAGGCCGCCCTGCAGCACCGAGCTCCCCAGCTTGCCGGCGAGGATGCGGCGCGGCCCCAGCCCGGTGAGGGTGAGCAGCACCCAGGTCTCGTCTTCTGCCTCGCGCGCCATCGAGCGGTACGCGGCGTAGGGAATGACGAAGAACTGCACGAAGCCCAGGCACACGAAGTACGCGATGAACGTCGCCTGGCCCGCGCGGTCGGCGATGCCGTCGCTCGACGCGAAGGCGAAGAGCGAGATGAAGAGGCAGGCCACCAGCATCAGCGAGAAGAAGATCCAGAAGACGCGGGTGCGCAGCCCCTGGCGCACTTCCTTGACCACGATGGGGTTGACGCGATCGGCGATGCGCTCGCCCAGGCGGTCGAGGGCGTCGGGCACGCGGAGGACCTCGGCGCTCACTGCACCCTCCCCTTGGTCACCGACATGAAGGCGTCTTCGAGATCGTGCTCGCGGGTGCGGAACGTCGCGACCGGGACGTCGGCGGCCACCAGCGCCTTGAGCACGCGCACGCTGGCCTCCTCGACCCAGTTGGGCCCGGGCGTCATGCCGGCGCCGAGCTCGAGGCGAAAGCGCACCGCGTCGTTCATCACCGCGACGTTGGTGACCAGCGCCTGCTCGAGCAGCAGCCGCTCGGCCTTCTGGCCCGCCTCGTCGAGGCCCACCCCGTGCCCGGCGAAGAGCGTCAGCTCGACCTCGCTGAAGGCCGCGGAATTGGAAGTCTTCGACAGCACCTCCTGCACGGTGCCGGTGGCCAGCAGCCGGCCCTGCTCGATGATCGCGCAGGTGTCACAGATCTCCGACAGCTCGGTGAGGATGTGGCTGGAGATCAGCACCGCCTTGCCCTGGGACGCGAGCGCCCGCAGCAGCTCGCGCAGCTCGATGCGCGCGCGGGGGTCGAGGCCGTCGGCCGGCTCGTCGAGGATGAGGAGCTTCGGGTCGTGCAGCAGGGTGCGCCCGAGCGCCACGCGCTGCTTCATGCCCTTGGACAGCTCGGAGGTGAGCTTGTCCTTGAGCGGCATCAGGCCGGTGAAGTCCATCACCGAGTCGACCCGGTTCTTCCGGTCCGCGCCCCGCAGCCGGTACGCGCGCGCGAAGAAGTCGAGGAACTCGAAGACCGTCATGTCGTCGTAGGTGCCGTAACGATCGGGCATGTACCCGAGCATGGGCCGCGCCTGATCGGGCCGCGCCACGAGCGACTTGCCGTCGAGCAGCACCTCGCCGCTGGTCGGCACGTCGAGCGTGGCGATGATGCGCATGGTGGTCGACTTGCCGGCGCCGTTGGGCCCGATGAAGCCGAGGATGGTGCCCGCGGCCACCGAGAAGTTCACGTCGTCGACGGCCTTGAGCGTGCCGTAGTAGCGCGACAGGCCCTTCACCTCGAGGAGCGCGCTCATTCTTCGAACTCCCCGCGAACCCAGTGTTCGCCTGCGTGGTACTGCGCGCTGACGCCGCCCGTCGGCACCAGCCCCGCACCGCTGACCTGGGCGAGGAACTCGTGGTGCTCGAGCGCGCGGTTCACCACCGCCAGCGTCACCGGGCCACTGAAGCGGGTGGCGGCGACGCTCGGCACGTACTGCAGGGTGTTGCCCGCCACGAGGGGCACTTCCCCGCCGTCGCGCACCGGACCGCCGGTGAAGAAGCGGCCGTCGACGTTCACCAGGACCTTGTCCATCGGCACGCCGAGCGCGTTCTGCACCACCCAGCCATCGCCCTTCTGCTTGATCACCACCCGGGCCCGCGAGGGCTCGACCGAGACGAAGCCCCACTCGCGGTATTGGCGCGAGGGCACGAAGTCGCCGCCGAGGGTGAGCCCGTCCTTCCAGGTGAGATCGGCGATGTACTTCTCGCGGCGGTCTTCGTACGGCGAGACGAGCATCGTCGAGGGGCCGAAGGTGGCCTTCGAGGGCGCGAGGTTCGCGTAGTAGGCGGTGAGGCCCTGGGTGATCACCCGGTGTTGCCGGCTGTCGAGCAGGGTGAAGCCGTAGGTCGCGGCGTGCACCGTGAAGCCGTCGGCGATCACCGAGTACGAGATGATCAGCACGCAGGTGAGCAGCGCCGTCCCGGGGATGGTGACCAGCAGCATCGCGGGGCCGCGGCGGCGGGCGACCCACACGCTCCCCGGCCCGATGGCGAGGGTGAAGAGCGCGATGATCAGGAGGAACCGGCCGAGCGGCGCGGTGGCCTGGGGCAGCAGCAGGTCCTTCGCCGCGGCCGCGTTGTTCCGCCGCTCGTACTCGGGCAGCGGCCCGTGCGGACTGACGGTGGGCAACTCACGAAAGAGATCGAGGTCGCCCGCGGGTGCGCCCGCGGTGACGATCAGCTTCCCGAAGCCGTAGGGGCTGGTGCCCGGGCGCAGGTCCTTGATCAACGGAAATACGGCGCCGCTGCGCACGGCACCTCCGACGAGCAGGTGGCCGCCGGTGGCGACGTAGGCCTCGAGGGCGCGCCGCTGCACTTCATCGAGCGCGTCGAGCGTCGCGCCGTCGGGAACCACCACCGCGTCGTAGCCCAGGTACGAGGCGAGCTCCCCCGGGGCCTCAGCGGGGGGCACCGGGTGCACCTGCACGTTGGCGCCGGAGTAGCGCGGCGCACGGCCGACGAACTTCTCGAACTGCTCCGGGCGCGAGAGCGAGAGCACCACGCGCTGCGGCTCGTAGGTGGACTGGAAGTACATCGAGGCGTGGGCGTCTTCACTGATGCCCGGGCCGTCGGCGCGCACGGTGCCGTAGCGCATCTCTGCGGGGACGGGCACGTTGACGGTGCGGCGCTCGCCGGCGTTGACCTCGGCGCTGCGGGTGACGGTGTGCATGCTGCCCGCCACCGTCGCGCGGA
>JBBRUE010000580.1:0-4998 GCA_038248085.1 Myxococcales bacterium
GGTCCACCACCACGTCCGCGATGCCTAAGTGCGGGGCAATCTCTGCCGCGCCCGACACCGGCACCACCTGCACCGGGAGGCCGCGCTGCTCGAAGAAGCGGCGGGTGATGCCGGGGAAGCAGGTGGCGACGCGCGCGCCAGGCGCGAGTTGAGCGAGCGAGGTGAGGCCCGAGTCTTCGGTCGCCGCCACCACCAGCCGGCAGCGGCCGAACTCGAGGTCGAGCAGCTGCGTCAGCGCGCGGCCCGTCTCGGTGACGAGGTCCCACCCGGTGATGCCCACGTCGGCCGCCCCGTCGGCGACGAACTCGGGGATGTCCTGGGCGCGCACGAAGAGCGCCTCGTAGTCGCCGATGCGCGCGGTCAACGAGCGCTCGCTCCTCCCGCGAATGGGGAGCCCCGCATCGTCGAACAGCACCTTCACGTCTTCGGACAACCGGCCCTTGTTGGGCAGTGCGATACGCATCATGGAACGCTCCGGACTTTCTGGAACTGCGGGGGGAGCGGACGGGTGTGAGGCACAAAAAAACCCGTCCGGTGAGGGGGACGGGCTTCGTGCTGCTACGGGTGTGAGCGCTTCGTCACACGCACAAGCAGGCACGCCCGTCGGGGCGATGATGCATGGCGTGATGGTGGAGCGAGGCGTTCACAGGAGCCCATTATCTACGGACGTGACCCGTTCCTGTCAACTCGGCTGCTGATCAGCTGCGCTTGCAATGGCTGCGCACGCCCGGTGGACGTCGGGGCCAGAATCGACGAAGTGAAGGTTTCATGTCGCCCCCGAATTCCCCCTTCCCCATCGGTACGCCAGGCACGCCGTGGGGACCTGAAGAGAAGCAGCAGTGGCGGTCGATGCAGTCGAAGCGCCGCAGCTATGTCGATGAGGTCATCTCGGTCGTGCAGCGCCTCGGCGCCGACTTCGAAACCACCCGCTACGGGGTGCTCGAGTACGCACCTGAGGGCTCGTACGAGCTGTTCGCCCTGCGCAGCCGGGCGTGGAACGACGCGCTCCCGGTGGCGCTGGTGACCGGCGGGGTGCATGGCTACGAGACGAGCGGCGTGCATGGCGCGCTGCGCTTCGCCGCGCAGTACGCAGGCGCCTTCGAAGGTCGCGTCAACCTCGTCATCGCGCCGTGCGTGAGCCCGTGGGCCTACGAGCGCATTCACCGCTGGAACCCGCACGCGGTCGACCCGAACCGCTCGTTCAAGGCCGACGGGGCCGCTGGCGAGGCGCGCCAGTTGATGGCCTTCCTCGCGCCGTACCTCGGGAGGTTCCTGGTGCACCTCGACCTGCACGAGACGACCGACTCCGACGAGAGTGAGTTCCGCCCTGCGCTCGCCGCCCGCGACGGGAAGGTCTACGAACCCGACCAGGTCCCCGACGGCTTCTATCTCGTCGATGACGCGGTCAACCCTCAGCCCGCGTTTCAACGCGCCATCATCGACGCCGTGTCGAAGGTGACGCACATCGCGCCGCCTGACGCGAGCGGCCACCTCATCGGCTCGCCCCTCGTCAGCCCCGGCGTCATCGAATACCCGGTGAAGTCACTGGGCCTCTGCGCGGGCACGACCGGGGCCCGCTTCAGCACGACCACCGAGGTCTACCCCGACAGCCCGCGCACCTCGCCCGCGCAGTGCAACGAGGCCCAGGCCGTCGCCGTTCGTGCCGGCCTCGACTTCGCGTTGTCGCAGCGCTGAGTCCTGTCACCCGCGCTGTTGGCTGTTCACCGCCACGGCGTGTTGAGGGTCACCCGGAGCTGCTCGATGAGCTCCTCGGGCCGTGACTGGATGGCCTGCCAGGTCCAGTGCAGCACCCTGAAGCGCCTCGCGGTGAGGGCGTTGTTGCGTTCCCGGTCACGCTCGAAGCTCTCGATGCCCGAATGCCAGGCGTACCCATCGGCTTCGATGACGACGCGTTGCTCGACGAAGACGAGATCGAGCCTGCACTGCTTTCGCCCCGCGACGACGGTCTGCTGCACCTTCGGGCGTGGGAGGCCCGCGGCTTCGATGAGCGCGAGCGCTTCGTCTTCGAGCGCGCTCTCGGTCGGCCCGTCGAGCCCCTCGAGCTCGCGGAGCAGTCGGCCCATCGCCGGCCGGCCCTGGCGGTTCGTCGAGCGGTCGACCTGCGCGTGCAGCTTCGCGAGGCTCGTCCGCTTCTCGCGCAGCGCCTGGTCAACGGCGGCGCGCAGCCTCAGGCTGTCGGTGCCGGCGGCGAGGTCGAAGAGCGTGCGGGTGAGGCTCGTCACGCGGAGGTCCTGCAGGTCGACCACGTCTTTGGGCGCGAAGGCCTCGACCTCGTAGAGCGTCACGCCCTCGAGCGGGCGCGCGCGGCACGTCGTCGTCGCGTCGAGGGGGCCTTCTTTGAAGCCGGCGAGGCCCTGCAGCGCCGCGGCGGTGCGATGCGACAACACCGCGCGCCGCCCCGCCCACAGCGCGAAGGCCTCGAGCCGCTGGCGCCAGGTCTCAGGTGCACCCTCGACGCGGTACACCGAGGGGAAGACGCACACCCACGCGCGGCTCTCGAGCCGGTGCCTGAGTTCCGCCGGCGTCAGGTGGCGCAGCGCCTGAGCGCGCGTGAGGACGCCGTGCATCGTCGCTGCCAGCTGCAGCACCTTCACCGTCGCCCGCGCCATGGGACCTCCGTGGCGCCGGTATAGCGGCGGGGTCCGACAAGTCGGCGAAACGGTCCGCACAAAAATGCTGTCAGACCGCAAAATTGTGCGGACCGTTTGTGAGGTCCAGCGCGGTCCAGCGCCGCTTCGGAGTCTCAGGGTGCGGTAGAGCCCACGACCTCGAGCCGAACGCTCCTCTCGCGAACAGGTGCGGCGCCGTGGCGTCAGCCGAGGTCGCGAACTCGAGGGCGCGCGGGTCGGGGCAATTCCCCGCTCAGCTCACGCCACGACGCAGGGGATGCTGGGGCAGCGGGAAGGCCACCTCCGCTTCACCGAAGCGGAGCTCGACGGTGTGGCGCCAATACCGTGCGCCCAGCCGGAGCGCCTGCTCCCGCAGCGCCGGGACCCGCCTCGTGACACGGTCGACGCGGCTGACGATGCGCGCGAGCACCCGCGGCGCGAGCTCCCACCGGCTGCGCGGCAGCTCCATGGCGTCGGCGTAGCGCTCCCCCACGAGGTGCCGGCACAGCGCGTAGCCGAAGTCGATCGCCGCCTCCGGCGCACCGCGCTCGGCGCCCTGGAGAACCATCGCGTGCGTGAGCTTGCGACTGTCGAGGTCTGGCAGGCCCTGCGTGGCCTCGAGCAGCGCCCACAGCGCGCGCGCCTCTGAAGGTGAGGTGCACAGCAGTTCCTCTTCCACCCCCATCAGCCGCCCGACGTAGCGCCACTGGTGCAGCGTCGCGTCTTCTTCCGCGTCGCTCACCGACTGCCCGAGCTGGCGCAGGCCCTCCAGCAATTGAGAAGAGAAGAGGAGCACGGTGCCGGCCATGTCGTACTGGTTGATGGGCGCGCCCCACTCGGCCGCGCGCCACCGCGGGCTCGAGCGCAGCGCGTGACGAACCCTCGCGTGAATGAGCCGGACGCGCACGGTCGCGCTGAAGCCCGGCGCCGCGAAGCGGAGCCCGCCGGGATGGCTCACCGCCTCGACGAAGCGCGCGGTCTCAGCCAGCCGCGTGTTGACGTCACCCGTCAGCCGGCCCGAGAAGGCGAGCGGCTTGTTGCCGGCGGGAGAGCAGTACCCCAGCACGAGGGACTTGAAGCCCAGCACCAGCCCCGACAACAGGCCCGAACGGAGCAGCACCTCGCCTCCCCGGTTCGCGCGCTCCTCGTCGAACCACAGGGGCGGTTCGCGCAGCCAGGCGTGCATCGCCGTCAACGCCGGCGGGAGCGCGCCGGGCGTGGTCGACAGCATCCGGCCGATGAGGGCCTCCTGTTCTTCGCGCGGTGAGGCCACCAGCGCCTCGACGACGGCGTCCGCCATCGGGTCTTCACGCTCGAGAAAGAAGGCGAGCCGCCGCTCCTGGGCGCCCGCATGAGGAGTGGTGAGGAACCGCGTCGGGACCATCGGACGGGGGTTGTAACCAGCGCGCCGTGCTGCGGCGCTCTTTCCGCATGGAGGCCGCTCCCGGAGTACCTGCACGCGCTCGGGCTGGCGTCGTCGTCGGATCCACCCGGGCGAAGTCGGCAGCCGGTGACGAAGCCCCGGAGCACGCCTCCGGTGCTTGCACCGCCGACCAAGACCGTGCACACCGGGGTCATGAAGCGAGGTCTTTCATGGCTTCTCACCATCGGGGTCGCCGTTGGCGCAGGGGGCTGCACCCGGAACCTGGGTTCGGTGCTCCGCGGCGAGGGCGCGCCTGAGCAGCGCATCGTCGGGCTGTACGCCTGTGACGACGAAGCAGGACGCGCACCCGTCACCATCGACCCCACGCGCCCGCTGACGGTCATCGTCCACGGCTGCACCTCGTCGGGGGAGCGCTTCAAGACGCTGGCGGGGGTCTTCCAGGCGCACGGCCAGCAGACGCTGTGCTTCAACTACAACGACCGTGACTACATCAACACCTCCGCCACCCAGCTGGCCGCGGCCCTGAGCGCGATCCAGACCCGACTGGCGCCGCACGAGGTGACCCTGCTCGGTCACAGCCAGGGTGGGCTGGTCGCGCGGCGGGCGCTGCAGCTGGATCTCCCGCACGCGCTGGTGGTGAAGAAAGGGTTCACCTTTCGACTGGTGACGGTCTCCTCGCCGTTCTCCGGCATCAAGTCATCGGCCGACTGCGGCCGCACGTGGTTGCACGCGCTGTCTCTGTCCGCGACGGTCGTCGTCTGCCTCGTCATCACCGGCAACAAGTGGACGGAGATTCCCCCGGGCTCGGGCTTCATGACCAACCCGTTCCCGACGCTCGCCGCGCGTCACCTGCAGATCGTGACGGACGAGCGCGACAGCTGCCGAAGGCTCCGCCCCGACGGGAGCTGCGCTGATGACGACTTCGTCTTCAGTCTTCAAGAGCAGAACGCGCCGCTGATCAACGGGCGGCCGGGCGTCACCACC
>JBBRUE010000581.1:0-4996 GCA_038248085.1 Myxococcales bacterium
CTCTCGCCGGAGGACGCGGCGCTGCTCAAGGCGCACTACGGCGTGACGTCCTCCGGGAACTTCGAGCACGGCGCGACGGTGCTCGAGGCGACGACGACCATCGCCCCGGCAGATCAGGAGCGCTTCGAGCGCGCCCGGAAGATCCTCTTCGAGGCGCGGCGGCGGCGAAATGCGCCCGGGCTCGACGACAAGATCCTCACGGGGTGGAACGGCCTGATGATCCGCGGACTGGCGTATGCGGCGCGCGTGTTCCAGCGGCCCGACTGGGAGGTGCTGGCCACCCGCGCGGCCGACTTCCTCGCCACCCGCCTCAAGCGACCCGACGGCTCGTTGTTCCGCTCGGTGCAGCGCGGCGAGGGTCGCGGCGAGGGGGTACTCGAGGACTACGGAGACGTCACCTCGGGTCTCGTGGCGCTGTTCCAGTGCACCTTCGAGCCGCGACACCTCGAGTTCGCCGAAGCGCTGGCCGACCTCGCCTTCGAGCGCTTCTGGGACGCCGGACGGAGCGCGTGGCTGGCGGCGCCGAAGGGCACGGGCGATCTCCTCGTGCCCACCTACGCGCTCCACGACAACGCCTTCCCCTCGGGGGCCTCGACGCTGACCGAGGCACAACTCGCCCTCACCGCGCTCACCGGCCGCACCCGGCACCAGGAGCGCGCGACCGTCTACCTCGAGCGCATGCGCGATGCGTTGCTCGCCAACCCGCTTGGCTACGGGCACCTGCTCGTCGCGGCAGACCTGCTCCTCGATGGCGCGGCCGACCTCGCGCTGGTGGGGCCGGCGCAGGCCCTCGCGCCGCTGCTCGCGAAGGTGAACTCGACGTGGTTGCCGACGGTGTCGGTCCTCCGCCACGTCGAGGGAACGCCGATGCCCGAGGTGACCCGGGAGCTGCTCGCCGGGCGCCCGGGCCACGGCGCGTTCCTGTGTCAGCACTTCGCCTGTCAGCGCCCGGTGGACAGCGTCGAGGCACTCGAGGTGCTGCTCGCCCCGCTGACGCGCCGGCCCTCTGCGTGACGGGACCGGGTCGACCGCCCTCCTTCGATTGTCTCGAAGGCACTTGCTGCAACCTGTCGAGCGAGTGCGGCTGACACGAACACGAAGTCCGGTCGGCGGCGGCAACACCGTTCCTTCAACTCGTGAACGATCGACCTCGATTCAGCGGACCGCCTTGGGCCGGCTCGTCGCGCGCTCGCTGACGATCGACTCGGCAGGTCGCACCAACGAGCCCGCGGGCACCGAGCGCGTCAGCACCGCGCCGGCCATGATCTTCGTGCCGTCACCGACGTGAATCGGCCCCAGCAGCGTCGCCCCGGGCCCCACGTGCACGTCGCGACCGAGCGTCGGCGCGCCCGCCTCCTTCGTCTCGGGGTCGAGGCCTTCACCGAGCGTCACGTTGTGAAAGAGGATGCAACCCTCGCCGACCACCGCGCGGTGGCTGAGGACGAGGCCGGTGCCGTGAACGATCGCGATGCCGTCGCGCAGGGTGGTGTTCCAGTGCACCTCGGCGCCGTAGAGGTGACGGATCAGCCGGCTGGCGACCTGGGGCAACAGCGGCACGTGCGCGTCCCGCAGCAGCCGCATGGTGCGCATGGCGACCATCATCTGGAAGCCGATCTTGGCGACGGCATCCACCGGCAGGCGGATCAGCGGGCGCTCATCACCGTGGTACTTCGCGCGGTAGCGCTGCACCGTCGAGTAGTCAGCGCGCACCGAGCGGTAGAACGTCGAGAACGGGTTCGCCATGGCGCCCACCGGTCTACGCCTTCGGCGAAGCGGCTTCCAGCCCGCGCCGAGGAGTGCCAATTTGGGCAGCGTCATGGCCCAGCGGCTCAGCCTCGTCATCTCGACGTTCAACCGGCTCCCGATGCTCCAGGAGCTGCTCGACGCCCTCGGCCGGCAGACGCTGCCCGTCGAACAGTTCGAGGTGATCGTCGTCGACGACGGGTCCCGGGTGCCGGCGGCCCCGGCACTCGAGCAGCGGACTGACCCGTTCACGCTGACGGTGCTCACCCAGCAGAACGCCGGCGCCGCTGCTGCGCGCCACGCAGGCATCATGCGGGCGACGGGCGAGGTGGTGGTGATCACCGACGACGACATGCTCGTGCCACCGGACTTCCTCGCCGAGCACCTCGCGGCCCACGAGGCCGGCCACACCCTGGTGCTGGGCCACATCGCCGCCGACCCCACCCTCGGTGAGAAGCCGCTCTTCGAACGCTTCCATGCCCAGCAGCTCGCGCGGTTCGTGGCGCGATTCAAGGACCACCCCACCGCGGTGCGCGGAGTGATGGTCTGCACCGGCAACGTGTCCTTCCGCCGCGACGACTACCTGCGGGTCGGCGGGTTCGATCGATCCCTCGACCGCTCGGAAGATCGCGAGCTGGGGGTTCGGCTCCAGAAGGCGGGCGCGAAGCTGTACTTCGCCGAGAAGGCCCGCACCACCAACCGCAGTGACCACACCGAGCTCTCGGGGTGGATGCGCAGCAACTACAACTACGGCGTCTACGATTCCCGCGTTCACCACAAGCACCCCGACCGGCTCGACGCCGACCCGTGGCACTTCCTGTTCCTGGTGAACCCGGTCTCGCGCTCGCTGCTGCTGGCGTCGGTCGCCTCCCCGCCGGTCGGCCACTTCCTCTCGCAGGCGGCGTACAAGGCGGCCGAGACGATCGACCGCGCGCGTGCGCTGCACCCGGCCTTCGAGCGCGCGGCCATCGCCGGCGCCACGCTCAGCTACGGCCTCGAGTACTTCCGCGGCGTGCGTGAAGAGGCGGGCTCGCTGCGCCAGGCGCTCCAGGATCTCGGCAGCCACACGTGGAAGCACTTCCGCGCGAAGGGCAGCCCGTAGCTCAGCGGTTGGGCCAGTTGTTCCACGGCGACGGAGGATCGGTCGCGTCGAGCGCGCGGAGAAAGGCGAGCAACGCGGTGCGCTCGGCCGGCTTCACCGTCGCCGGGAGGTGGAAGTCGACCGCCGCCTCGAGCGTGTCGAAGCGCCCATCGTGGCCCCACGGCCCGGTGCGCGCGACGTTGCGCAGCGGCGGCGTACGGAAGGCGCCCTCGTCGTCCGCGGTGGGCATCGGGACCTCACCGGCCGGACCGTCGTGGAACACCCCGGCCGCGTTGAAGGGCGAGCGGGCGAGGATCTCGAGCGCCTCGGCCCGGCCCCGGTCGCCGGGAGCACCGACGCCCAGCGCGTGGAACGCCTGGTCCGATAGCATCGGGCCCGCGTGGCAGGTCGCGCAGCCGGCGGCGAAGAACACGCGGGCGCCTTCGCGCTCGCTGGCGGTGAACTGGGTGGCGTCACCGTCGAGGAACCGATCGAACCGGCCGGGGCCCAGCGCGAGCCGCCGCTCGTAGGCCTCGAGCGCCTTGCCCACGTTGGCGGCGACGCTGTCGATCGCCGTGCGATCCACCTCGGCCATGGAGTCGAACGCGACGTCGCCCGGTTTGCCTCGCGCCGGGAATCGCACGACGTCGTTCAACGGGGGCAATGCACCGAAGATCGCCTCGTACTTCGCCTGGTAGCTCTCGGCCATGCGATGGGCCAACTCGAGGCGGGTGAAGTTCATCTCCTTCGGGTTCTCGAAGGCGAGCAGCGGCTGCGACCACAACGAGTCGGCCTTGCCGTCCCACATCTGCCAGCGCATCCACGCGGCGGTGTAGAGCGATGGGCTGTTCCGGGTCACCGGCTCGAGGCCGAGCGAGGTCGGCCTGCCGTCAGCGAAGAAGCGCTCGGGCACGTGGCAGGTCTGACACCGGATGTTGGTGTTCGAGCTCAACCGTGCATCGAAGAAGATCGCGAAGCCCAGCAAGGCCGCCGCCTGGTCGTCGGCCCGCGCGTTCCCGTTCGAGGCCGGGAGCACGTCTGGCAACCGCATCGCCGCGAGCTCCGCGCACTGGGTTCCGTCGAGCCCCGGCACCCGCGGACACTCGTTCGCGCAGCCAGTCAGCAGCGTTGCGAGCGCGAGAATCACGGTGGTACAGGCCTGGCGGGGGATCCCGGACATGCCGCTTCTTCATCACACCCGATTCCAGACCGCATCCAGCGTCCTGCTCGCCTCGCTGATGGCCTCCTGCAGCACGGGGATCATCGGCGAGCCCGTGCCGGTCTCCACGCCGCCTCCCGACCTCGGAGGCCAGCAGATGGCGCCACCGGTCGAGAGCCCCAACACGCCGAAGGCCGAGGACGGCTCGACGTTGCCGTGGCCCGCCGCGGCGAACATGGGTGACGTGCAGTTCGTCGCCAACCGCGACAGCGTGGTGCTGGTGCTCCCCGAGGTCGCCAACGCGCGCGACTACCGCGTGTTCCGCATCCCTGCCGGGGTCACCGTGAAGGACCTCAGTGGTGGAGAGCAGGTCTCGGGCACCACCATTCACTGCGCCGGGTACCGGCAGCACAACGACAAGTTCACCGGCACGCGCGAGTTGATGCGGGTGCTCGAGGTGACCGACCTGAAGGAGCCCACCACCCTGGTGGTCGAAGCCCTCGACACCGCGTGCCCCTACTCGGGAGCGATGGCGCCCCGGCACGAGAACATCACCGTCACCATCGACGAGGTGGTGCCCGCCGATCGCATCACCTTCTCGCTGTTCACCGCCGACGAGATCCGCGCGCGCTTCGGCAGCCTGGTGCTCAACGGCCACGGCAAGAGCTCGAACCTCGGCCAGCCCGGCCCCACCACCCCGCCCAGGGTGCTCGCCCGCACCGCGGTGCGCGTCACGCCGACCGGCAAGGCCACGCCCCGCACTGCCGACTTCTTCGACGACTTCGACGGCACGAGCGGCCCCCTCGTCGCTTCGGGTGACGCCGACGACGTCAGCCGCGCCTACCGGCCGGGCCGCCGGTTCTCGAACCAGAAGTGGGACTTCTTCATCTACAACGACCACGAGAGCACCGCGCAGGTCTCGGAAGAGCGTGGGCTGCTCCACGTCACGCTCCCCGACTGGTTCCAGGACGTCTTCGCGACCGTGGTCGCCGTGCCCCGCCGCGTCACCACGC
>JBBRUE010000582.1:0-4986 GCA_038248085.1 Myxococcales bacterium
GAGGCGGGCGTTGGCCTCCTGGAGTTCCTTCGTGCGCTCCGCGACTGACTTCTCGAGGTTGTCGCGCTCGCTCTGCAGTGCCGAGGCCATGCGGTTGATGGTGTCGGTGAGCTCGCCGAGCTCTGAGCCGCGCAGCTTCGGGACGCGCGTGCCCAGGTGCCCTTCGCCCATGCGCCGCACCGCCTGCTGCAACGTGAGCACCGGCCGCACCACCATGCGATCGAGCCCGAAGTAGAGGATCGCGCTCAGCACCAGGAACACGAGGATCGTCGTCAGCGCGAGCCGGTTGCGCGTGGTCTCGAACTGGGTGTCGAGGCGCTCGAGTGAGTAGTGCGCGGTGACCGTGCCCCACCGGATGCCGGAGATCGCCGGCACCGACTGCAGGTACACCCGCTGTTCGCGCAGAAAGGTCGGCCCCTCGGACTGCACCGCCGCCACGCTGAACGCATCGCTGGGGAAGGTGTTGAAGCGCTCCGGGGTGCTGTGCGCGAGAATGCGACCCTGGTCATCCAGCACCGCCAGCTCGAGCAGGTCGCGCTTGCGCAGCGACTCCGAGAGCTGGGCGACGAGGGTGTCGAGGCCGCCCATGTCGTTCTGGGCGATCTGCACCGCGACCGTCACGCCGATCGCCTGGAGCACCTTCTCGTTGCGTACGCGGAAGTCCTCGAGCGACTCCCGCCGCTCCCGGCGCACCTCGAAGAACGTCCCCAGCGCGAGCGCAAGAGCGACGATGCCCGGTACCAACAGCGTGAGCTGCCCGCGGATGCCCATCGATTCCCTCGGATGCTCGCACCGAACCCGCGGGAAAGCCCTTGAATTCCGGGGTTACCCCTCGACGGCGCGGGGTTTGGCGGCCTGCATCTGGGCCACCGTCACCGACTGGTTCCGGCCGTGGCGCTTGGCGAAGTACAGGCACTGGTCGGCGAGATCGATGATCTGGTGCTTCTCGGCCGCCACGTCGGGGAACGTCGCGACGCCCAGCGAGATCGTCACCTTGAGCGGACCCTTGTCGGTCTGGAAGACCTCCTTGAGCAGCCGCTCGCGGATGCGCTCGGCGATGGCGTGGGCGCCCTTGGCGTCGGTCTCCGGCATGATGATCGCGAACTCCTCGCCGCCGTAGCGGGCGACGATGTCGGTGTCGCGCGCCTGCTCCTTGAGGATCTTCGCCACGCCCTTGAGCACCATGTCGCCCATCGGGTGCCCGTAGGTGTCGTTGACCGACTTGAAGTGATCGATGTCGGTGAGGATGAACGAGAGCTTGCGCGAGTAGCGCCGCGCGGTCGCGAGCTGCTCGTCGAAGCGACCCTGGAAGGTGCGGTGGTTGAACAGGCCGGTGAGCCCGTCGGTGGTGGCCATCTTCTCCATCGCCTCGAAGAGCTGGGCGCGGAGCACCGCCTGCGCGGCCTGGATGGCGATCACCTCGAGCATGCGCAGCTCGTCGCTGTCGAAGGCCGCCTTCTTGCGAGAGCCGGTCACCAGCGTGCCGAGAATGCGATCGCCGGCGACGAGCGGGAAGATCTTCAACGACTGCAACCCGCGGATCTGGGTGTCGTCATCGAAGATGATCTGCCGGTCCATCGCCCCGGCCTCGCGACCGGGCAGCGGCGCGCCGTAGCGCACCACGTTCGCCACCAGCCCGTTGTTGTCGGGAAAGGTCTGGTTCTCGAGCGCGCGGCCGGCCGAGGTCACGCCCGACATGCGCACGATGCGGTGCATGCGCTGGCCGTTCACTTCGTTCACCAGCGTCACCGCGCAGAACTCGAGCGGGGCCACCTGGCGCGCGCTCTCGAGCACCGCGAGGAACACCTGGTCGGGCGAGCCGGCGCGGTTGAGCTCTTCGATCGCGCGGAAGAACCGGTCCTTCTCGTCACGCGAGTTGCGGATGTACCCCATCACCCGCTCGACCTCGATCGCGCGGAGCACCTCGCCGGCGATCACCTGCAGCAGCCGCTCGTCCTCTTCGTTGAAGGGCTTGTTCTCGAGGCGATCGGCCACCAGCACGCCGCGCACCACCCCGCCGCCTTCGATCACCGGCACCGCCAGCAACGCGCACACGTTCGGCCCGCCGGGCTCGTAGTGGGTCACGCCCTTGAGGCCCGACATCCCGTTCATCCGCACCGGGACGCCGCGCTTGAGCAGCGCCCCGAAGATGCCCTCGCCCGCCGCGAACTTCTCGCGCTGGATCTGCTCGGAGGTCGAGCGGCAGTCGTGCAGCTTCAGCGAACGATCGTCACTGGTGAGCAGGAACACGCTGACGGTGTGCGTGTGGAGCGCGGTCTCGGCGACCTCCAGCGCGCTGCCGGTGGCGCCTTCGATCTCCTTCACCGCGGCGACCAGCCACTTCTCCTGGTCCTTCACGCCCGGCATGCTGTCCGACGTCGCGCCGCCGTTGACGAGGCGGAAGGTCCGGGCGCGCTCTTCGATCTCCTTGATCTTGTTCTTCACCGCGTCGCCTTCCGCGCGGCGGGCGGCAGCGAGGCGGGCGGCGAGCACCAGGTGGTACAGCCCGGCGAACAGCCCGAGGAAGAGCGTGCGGCCCGCGAAGACGCCCCAACGATCGGGCAGCGTCAGCAGCGCGTCGAAGAGCACCGAGACGCCCAGCAACGTCGCCGCCGCCGGCCGCGGGAGGAACGTCACCAGGAACGCCATCAACAGGTAGACGATCGGGAAGAGCAGCTCGCCGCCCAGCGCCACCACGATGAACGAGGCCGCGAGCAGCGAACCACCGAACTCGAGCTCGTCGCGCAGCAGCATCGGCACGCCGGTCATCGAGCGCCGCACGCGCCGCACCGTCGCCAGCGCGCCCCCGAGCAACAGCACGCCGAACGCACCCGCATCGGCCCAGCTCAGGCTCTCGAACGAACGGAAGCGCCCGCGCGCCACGAAGGCGAACACCACGAGCACCGCCATCGCCGGCACCAGCCGCACCACCGTCTGCATCCACCGGCCTGGGGTGAAGTTGAGAGGCCGGGCGTGGCGCACGCGGGGAATCGAAGTGCCAGGCGTCATGGGGCCTCCAGGTTGAAGACGATCTCACCGGGCCGCACGAGGCCGAGGCTCTCGCGGGCGGCACGTTCCAGCGCGGCGGGCTCGGTGCGCACGCGCTGCACCTCCCGCTTGAGACGGGAGTTCTCCGACGTCAGTCGCGCGTTGCGATCTTCGAGCGAGTGGACGTCTCGCTTGAGCCGCGCATATCGGCGAAAGCCACCCTCGGCCGAGAGTGAGCCCGCAGCCAGCACCAGCGAGACGCCGACTGCTCCCCAAACGACTTGTCGGCGACGATCCATAGGCGACGACCAAGGTACCAGCCGAGGTCGACGCGGCAAGAAAACCGCTACAGGCTGCAACGGCGTGGTGGCAGGTGCGAAGCATCCGACATCGCTGGAGATTCCCGACTGAAGGGAGGAGCATCGCCACCGCATGTACGCGCTTCGACACTGCCTCTTCGTCGGTCCCGGAAAACTGCCCGACGAGCTGCGGCAAGTGCTCGCCAGGCGGGTCGGCGCGCCCCAACCGGACATCGCGATCCAGGTGCCCCGGCTGCTGGCGATCTTCGACAACGGGTCTGACGCCGAGCGCATCGCCTCGCAGGTGCAGCGCCTGAAGATCGGCGTCGCCGCGGCCGGGCCCGAACAGCCCCCCGCGGAGGTCGGCTGGTCCGTCGCGATCACCCTCGAGTACTTCGACCAGGACTGGCGGGTGACCACCCCCACCAGCGAGACGCAGTCCTTCGCGTTGCACGATCTCACCGCGGTGACCCTGCTCGACTGGAGACCCGACGAGGGCGCCCCCGATCGCGCGGTGCTGCTCACCTTGCGCGACGCGAAGCCGGTGATGCTGCGCGCGAGCCTCCTCGACAGCGTCTCGCACCACTCCGTGCCGATGGAAGGCATTCGCCGCATCAACGAACTGCTCGATGCCGCGGCCCTGGTGCTCTCGCCCGAGACGAAGGTCCGCTCGCGTCGCGTCGCCGAGAGCGACTTCCGCGGAGGCGTACTGACCGGCGACCTGTTGCCGCTGGTGCTCGCGGTGGTCGACGCCGTCGACTCGATGCCCGGCACCCTGCCCCAGCCGTTGCAGGGAAAGGGACCGCAGCCCGCCGAGGTGGTGGCCTACCAGACGGGGCTCGCGGCGCTCTGCGCGTGGGTGCTGTACCTGGTGAGCCTGCCGTCGCTGGTGCTCTCGCTGGCGTACTTCACCGTGGCGGCGCTCTCGCTCGGCGTCATCGCGGCGATCATCGGGCTGGCGCTCGGCGCGTGGGGCACCCGTCGCTTCATGTGGGCCCGCTGGCTGGGTCGCGCCAACTGGGGCAAGGACTCGCCCATCCCCTCGTGGCCCATTCATGTGCTCGAGCCGGGCATCGCCCCGCGGCCCCTCGAACTCGTCCTCGACGCGGTGACGCTGGTGTCCGTCTCGTGCGGCGTGCTGCTCGGCGAAGGGCTCGTGCGCACCATGAGCCTGTGGTCGCTGCCCTTCATTCTCTTCGCCGTGCTCGCAAGCGCAGCCGCGGTCTACGAGGGCTGGCAGCGCGGATGAAGCTGATCGATCGGTTGCGCGGCAAGCGCGTGGGCGTGGTGCTCTCGGCGGGCTACTTCGGCTTCTACGGCCACGCGGGGTTCGTCGAAGGGTTGCACGCGAGCGGCGTCGTGCCGGGCGCGTGGGCCGGCACTTCGGCGGGCGGCATGATCGCCGCGTTTGCGGCTGCCGGCCTTCCCGCGGCGCGCATGGTCGAGCTGATCATCCAGCAGCGCCGGGAGCACTTCTGGGACCCGGACTGGCTGGGCATCGCGGCCGACGCGCTCAAGCAGGGCCACCGCGCGAGTGGGCTGCTCAAGGGCCAGCGCTTCGTCGAGCTGCTGCAGCAGCTCCTCCCGGTGACCGACTTCGCTGAGCTCGCCACCCCGCTGCTGCTCGTCGCGACGAACCTCAGCACCCAGGCGCCCGAGGTGATGACCCAGGGTCCCCTCGCGTCGGCGGTGCACGCCA
>JBBRUE010000583.1:0-4985 GCA_038248085.1 Myxococcales bacterium
CGTGGCGTCGGAGTACTGGACGAGGGCCTCCCAGTTCCGGGCCGTCACCAGCCGCGCCCGCTCGTCAGGCGCCGCGGCGCGCCGCGCCCGGAGTTCGTCCTGCCGGTAGAACGGCGCACACCCCGCACCGAGCACGAGCCCGAGCAGCGCGGCGACCACTCGCAAGGCCGGCCTCCCCCGGGGCGCGCGTCGAGTCGCCCCGCGCCCGCATCGAAGACCTCGGTCCCCGCCCACGCTCCACCCCGGCCGCCCACGTGCCGCTCGTCGCGCCGCTGCGTGTGCGGAGAAGTTTCGGTCGGCGCTCACGCTCATCGCCGACCTCCCTCGTGCCGCTCGTCGAGTCGTCGCGCGTACGCCGAGAAGGCCTCGAGCGGCGACACCTTGAGGAGCCCTTCATCGGGGAAGAGCACGAAGAGGTCCCCTCCGCGCACCTGCACTTCGCCGCCCCGGCCCTTCACGAAGGGGGTGCACTTCCCCTCGCTCACCCAGTCGATGCGCGAAGCGCTCGAGGCGATCAGCGCGCCACGCGGCGCCAGCGCGAGCGAGGTCACGCGCTCTGGCATCGCGGCGAGGAGTCGTGGCTCGGCCCCGGTGAGCTCGACGAGGGCCAGGCCGATGGCGACCACCGTGCGCTCCCCGTCGCTGGCGACCGCGCCGATGGGCTCCGGTGCGCGGAGCACGTGCTCGACCTGGCCGCCCCGGGTGAAGCGGAAGAGGTCTGCGCCTTCGACGAGCAGCGCCTGGCCGGGGCCCGCGGCGACGACGCGCATGCGCTCGACCGGCAGGTCCACCAGCTTCTGGAAGCCTCCGGCGCCCACGACTCCGAGGCCCTTTCCGGAGACGACGAGCAGCGCGCCATCGGCGGTGAAGGTCATCGACTCGGCCACCACGCCGGTCACGCGGAAGGTGGGCAGTGTCCGCTCCGGGCGATCCTTCACCGGGGTGAAGGTGTCGCCCCGCGCCAGCACGGGCTGCCCGTCGGGACTGAGGGCGAAGACGAAGGGCGCCCCGCCGTCGAGCGTGACGAGGAACGCCGCGGTCGCTCCCGGAGGCACCACCGCCTCGCGCGCCGTGCCGGCATCGAGCGTCGCGAGCGTGGCCAGAACGAAGAGGGCGTTCATGGTGCCTGGCCGCCCCCGGCCCACCCGTTGGCTTTCTCGATGACGTCGCCGAAGAGCGTGCCGCGGACCTTGTCGCTGAGCAGCGCGCTGGTGGTGCGGGTGACGTCGCCGCCCTGTCGCTGCAGCAGCGCGGTGTTCTCGGCGTCGGTCACCGTGGCCGTGGTGGTGCCGCTGCCGAGCGACCAGACCACCTCGCGTGCCTGGCCGAAGGTGCCCTCGATCGTGCGCTGGTTCAGGTCGCGCAGCGCGGTGAAGTACTGCTTCCCGTCCTCGAGGGCGGACCGCAGGGTCTTGAGCCCCGGGACGTAGCGGTCGGGCGCCAACCAGAACTGTTCCTTCGCGAACTCGTCGGCGATCCCCCGGGCCTCCGCGCGAGTGCGGGCGAGGGCCGCGAGCACGCCGAGTGGCTCGGGACCGAGGGCGGGCGGTGCGGTGAAGCCCGTCGGTCCGGAGGCAGGCGTCGTCGTCGCGAGCGGGGGTGGGGCCGTGGCGTGCAGGCCCACCTGGCGCGCACGTTCCGCGTCGTTGAGCCGGCGCACGTAGTCCTTCAACGAGAGCGCGGGGGGCGCCGGCGGGCCGGGAATCACCTTCGGGACAGGCGCCAGCGCCTTGCGCACCTCGGGGGCGAACTGCTCCCGCTGGAGGGCGTGTCGCTCGAAGCGTTCGAAGGAGTCGAGCTTCGCGCGCTGCGCCGCGCCCTGTCGCTCGAGTGACTCGAGCTCGGATCTCGCGTCGTCCGCCGCCTGCTCCGCCGCCCGGTCAGCTGCCTCTTGCCGGCGGCGGGCCTCGGCCTCGGCCGCTTCTCGTGCCTCTCGCTGCGCAGGGCTCTCGGGCGTCGGCTCGGAAGTGGTCCCAGACGTCGTACGGCGCGGGCTGTCGTCAGATTGTTCGCAGTTCCCGTAGCAGACGGGGCCATTGACGGGCGGCACCTGCGCGAGCGCGATGCTCGCCGACAACAGGACGGTGAAGAGGGTGGAGCGCGGGCTCACGGGACGACCTCGGTGATGACCAGGGCGCCGAGGACGCCCACGAGGAGCGCGGGGATCACCCCGCCCAGAATCCACAGGCCCTTCCCGCTCGACTGCCGGTAGGCCTCCGGTGTCCACGCGACGCCGAGCGACAGGGAAGGCACGAGCGCGCCCCGGTACTGCTGCGTCGCCTGTTGGTCTCCCTCGGCGCGCAGCATCGCCGTGGCGTCGAGGGCGAAGAGCTCGACGTCGAGGAAGAAGCGGAGGTCGCGCGAGAAGTAGAGGTTGGTGCCGGCGAAGAAGCGCGGCGCGAACTGGGCTCCGGTGTGTCCGCGCCACGCCACGCCGTCGCGGGTCTCGGTGACGAAGGGGTAGAAGACCGCGAAGCCGGCGCCCACGTACGGCGCGAAGTACCGGAGCGGCAGGGCCAGGCGCACCGAGGGCACGACCTGCAACCCGAAGCCCGAGGTCTCGGTGGGGCCGGTCGGCGTGGACAGGCTGCCCACCCCGAGGCTCATCACCGAGGTGCTCAGCTCGAGGCCGATCCACTCTGCGGGCCACAGCCCGACGGCCCACGCGGCGCGCCACCCATACGGCGCGACGAGCCAGCGGTGCTCCACGCCGGAGACGTCGGTGAAGCTGCGCAGGTTCGCCTGGCTCACGCCCCCGGAGACGGAGAAGAAGACGCGGTCTTCGAGGCGATCGGGATCTCCCTCTTCGGCCCAGGCGGCGAAGCCCGAGAGCACGACGGCGAGGAGCGCGGACCGCATGCGTCGAACGCTACTCCTGGGTCTCCGGGCCATCGCCGCGTGCAGGGGGGTGGGGGGAGGGCAGGTGATTCGTTCGAGAAGCGCACGACTTCCGGTTCCCTGGCTCGTGCCCCCGCGCAAGGATGTGGCCATGACCTGGAAGTTCTTCGAAGTGCGCAGGGGCGAAGGCAAGAAGGCGCAAGTGCTGCTCGACCACCGCTTCGCCGGGTCTGCGCCCGTCGCGGAGTTGCCCAACATCGGCTGGTTCGGCGTGTATTGCCGTGAGCCCGCACGCGGCGCGTACTGGAGCCCGACCGAGGCCCCGGCGCTCGACGCGCTCGAGGAGGATCTCATCGCCCTCGCGGAGAAGTTCGGGAACGGCTGGTCGGTGTACCTCCAGCGCCATTCCACGCCCGGGCTGCGCGAGTACTACTTCTACTTCGGCGACGGCGCGGACCTGTCGAAGGTGGCGGTGGCGTTGACCACCAAGCACCCCGGCTACCGCATCGAGTACGAGACGAAGCCCGACCCCACGTGGTCGGCCTACAAGAAGTGGCTCACCGAAGCGCCGCTGGGCTGATCAGGCGCGCTCGGGGCCCACCTCGGGCATGCCGTCCACCCGCACCGGGTCGCTCTGCTCGGCGAGGCGCTGTTGCCCGATGTCGAGGTGCCCGCTCTTGCGGCCCTTGGTCTCGAGGTAGAAGCGATTGAACTCGTTGGGCGGGATGATGTGGGGGATGCGGTCGGTCACCACGATGCGGTGCTCGGTGAGCTGCCGCATCTTCTCGGGGTTGTTGGTGATCAGCCGCACCGACTTGATGTCGAGGCTGTGCAGCATGTGCGCGGCCACCGAGTAGTCCCGCTCGTCGTCGCGGAAGCCGAGCGCGAGGTTCGCCTCGACGGTGTCGAGCCCCTGCTCTTGCAGCGCGTACGCGCGGATCTTGTTGAGCAGCCCGATGCCCCGCCCCTCCTGGCGCAGGTAGAGGAGCACGCCGCGTCCCTCGCGTTGGATCGTCTCCAGCCCCGCGGTGAGTTGATCGCGGCAGTCGCACCGCAGCGAGCCCATCACGTCGCCGGTGAGGCACTCCGAGTGCAGCCGCACCGGCACGTCGCTGGCGCCCACCACGTCGCCGAAGACCATCGCGACGTGCTCCTTCGCGTCGCGGTTGTTCCAGAAGCCCACCAGGCGGAACCGCCCGAAGCGCGTCGGGAGGTCCGCGACCGCCGCCACCTTCACGCACGTCCTGGTGCGCCCGAAGCCAGCGCACTCGTGGTCTTGATCGCGCTCCACCAGCTTGTTCAACAGGTCCGTCGTCATGACTTCTCCCCGGTCTCTGCGAGTATCCGCGCAGCCAACGCACGGCCTGAACGCCACGCCGCCTCGACGCCGCCACCCGGCGCGAAGCGGTCACCACACAGCCCGACGCGGCCCCCACCGGGCAGGGTGAGCAACATCGGCCCGGCCAGCTCGGCCGAGCGGTCATTCCGAGCCCAGGTCCAGCGCTGGGTGGAGCGCGCCGCGGGCGTCGCGACCCAGGGGCCGACCACCCGGGCCGCCTCAGCCAGCAGCAGCTCGGGCCAGCTCGCGTCGTCGAGATGTGCTCGCGACCAGGCGGGCCTGCCCTGGAGCACCAGCGCGAGCTTCGAGCCGGCGGGCCGCTTCGAGTCGTCATGCGAGACCAACTGGAGGACCCTCGAGTCCTGCGGGTAGCAGACCTGCCACGCCGGGCGCGGCACGTCGTCGGGGTAGAGCGCCATCAGGCTCAGGCACGCCTGGCTGTGCGAAAGGCCGAGCAGCGCGCAGGCACCCCGGACTGCAGGGGAAGGGGTGGCCATCGTCTGCAGGAGCTTCATCGACTGCTCTGCGGCGAGCGCGAGCACCACCACCGCGGCCTGGTGTTCCTCGCCGGCTGCGCCCTCCAGCAGCACCTGCTCGCCCGCGGGCTCGAGCCGGTTGATCTCACGCCCGAGCCGCACGTCGAGCCCCTTCGCGAGGAACCGGGGGAAGGCGACCACGCCCTCGGCAAAGGCCAGCCTCCGCTCGCCGGGGGTGAAGGCCTCGGGCTGGCACGGTTGGCCCACACCCTCGACGACCGCGGGCCAGCCAGGCAGGTGCGTCGCCGGGACGGCGTCGAGCGCCGCGAGGA
>JBBRUE010000584.1:0-4973 GCA_038248085.1 Myxococcales bacterium
GATCGGCTGGCCGAGCATCGCCGCCTCGGCCTCGATGCCGCCCACGCCCCAGCCCACCACGCCCAGGCCGTTGATCATCGTGGTGTGCGAGTCGGTGCCCACCAGCGAGTCGGGGTACGCCGCGCCGTCAGCCGACTTGAACACGCCCTGCGCGAGGTACTCGAGGTTGACCTGGTGGCAGATGCCGGTGCCCGGGGGCACCGCGCGGAAGTTCTTGAGCGACTTCTGGCCCCACTTGAGGAACGCGTAGCGCTCGGTGTTGCGCTCGAACTCGATCTCGACGTTCTCGGCGAAGGCGGTCTTGGTGCCGAACTTGTCGATCATCACCGAGTGATCGATGACGAGATCGAGCGGACACAGCGGGTTGACCTTCTGGGGGTTGCCGCCCATCGAGGCCAGCGCCTCGCGCATCACCGCGAGGTCGACCACCACCGGCACGCCGGTGAAGTCCTGCAGCAGCACGCGCGCGGGGGTGAAGGAGATCTCGGTGTCCGGCTCGCCCCTGGGGTTCCAGTTGACCAGCGCCTCGACGTGCTCCTTCTTCACCACCCGCCCGTCCTCGGTGCGCAGGAGGTTCTCGAGCAGCACCTTCAGCGAGAAGGGCAGCTTCTCGACGCCGCCGAACTGCTTCGCGAGCGTCTTGAGCGAGAAGATGTCGTAGGGAACGCCGCCGACGGGCAGCTTGGTGCGGGTCTTGAAGGTGTCGATCTGGGCCATGGCCAGCGTCTTATTCCGCTCGCGGCCAACAGACGCAACGAACAAAACTTACAGGTCCATCGTCGCCCGCTCCGCCTCGGCGCGGAACTGACAGGGGTGCGCGCGGGACGGAAAGAAGTGCTTGAGGTGATCGAGCTCGTAGCGGGCCTGGTCGTACTTGCCGTACTCGTAGGCCGAGCGCGCCTTGAGCAGCAGGTCCTTGCACTGGACGTCGAGCGCGCGCCGGGCCTCGTTCATCTTGTCGCGCGCCAGCGAGTACGTGTACGGCCGCCGCTCTGCAGGCAGGGCCTCGAGGGTCAGCCACGACTCGCGGAAGTTCTTGTAGGCGTCCCAGCGGTTGCTGGCACCGATGTCGCGCTGGTCCCACTCCAGCATCCCCCGCCTGAACTTCTCCTCGGCGTCGGCGATCAGCCCCACGTCGTCCTTCTCGGGGAGCACGGCGATCTCCAGCCAGATGTTCCAGATGCGCCAGTGATCTGATTCCGGAGGGTTGCGCACGTTGTCGAAGGTGACGGTGTTGATCTCGCCGCGCTTGACCAGGTTCGCGGGGATGATCACCTCGACGGTGCGGTCGTTCACGTCGAGGGTATCGGGCGGCAGCCAGCCCACCTCCACGCCGTTGACGGTGATCGACACCTCGTCCTTCGAGTTGATGTCCTTGGCCTGCAGCTGGAGCACGGCCATCACCTGCACCGGTGACTTCACCTCGAAGTCGAAGCTCTTCGAGTCTTCGCGCTCGTACATCACCCCGGGGCCGACGCCGAAGCTGTACTCGATGGGGGACGACGAGATGGTGTCCGGCTCCTTCGGCTTGGGCTTGGCGTCTTCGGGCCGCACCGCGACGAAGAGCAGCCCGAGGAGCCCGAGCACGACGATGCCCAGGCCGGCGGAGGCGGCGATCTTCTTCGGGGGGTTGGCCTCCGCCCACCACAGCTGTACGCGGCCCACAGCACCGCCGCGCTTGAAGCGGGCGCGCTCGGAGGCAGAGAGGGCGGGGCGCTCGCCGGAGATGCGTACCAGGCGGGGCCGGCCCCCACCGGCGACCTCCACGCCCTCGGGCAGATCGGCGTCGCGCGTCGCGAGCTTCGCGGCCGGTCTCGACCCGGAGGTCGGTACCTTGCGCCCCGGGGTGCTCGGGCGCGGGCCCTTCAGCGCGGGGATCATCTGGGTGCTGCGCCGGCCCATCTCCGCGACCTCGTCGCGGCTGGCGTTCTTCGGCAGCATCGCCACGCCCTTGTTGCGCGACTTCTTGATCTCGGAGATCGAGACGATGCGGGTGTGCGGCCCCTGCTCGCCTTCACCTGAAGGGTTGTCGTCGGTGACCGACTCGGGCGCGAGCTCGACGGGCTTGAAGCTGAACACCACCGGGCCCATGGAGATCGAGTCGCCGTCCTTGAGCGCCTGCCGGCCCTTGATGGTCTCCCCGTTGACGCGGGTGCCGTTCGACGAGCCGAGGTCCTCGATCCAGAAGTCCGAGCCCTCGACCGTCACGCACGCGTGTTTTCGTGAAACGCCCGCCTCGTAGAGGATGACGTCACATTCCGCGGTGCGCCCGATGACCACGGAGGCCTGGTCGAATTCGAACTCGCGACCAGTCTCTTTGCCCTCGGCGATGACGAGCTGAAAACCCATTGAGTCACTCAGACTGTAGTGAGGCGAAAGCAGCTTCGGCAACAGCGCGGATCGCCCAGGGCGGGTCGATCACCGTTGCGCTCCCCCCGAAAGAGAGGACCCACCGGGTCAGCCAGCGCTCGGAGTCTCCGGGCACGGTGACCACCACGCTCCCGTCGGCCTGGAGCGTCGCGGCCGCTCCGAAGCGTTCTTGCTGGTACGGCGCGAGCTCAGGAGAGAAGCGCACCTGCACCGGCTTCTCGACGTCTCCTCCGCCGGGCACGTGGCGCGCGACGCCTTCGGTCTGGGCGAAGCGCACGTCGGTCAGCGCGGCGCTGCCGATGCGATCGACGCGGAACAGGCGCTCCCCGTTGCGCGACAGACAGAACGCCTGGAGGTACCACTGCCCGCGGTGGCTGAAGAGCTCGAGCGGCCGCACGCGCCGTTGCTCGCGCTCGCCCTTGCCGACGCTGACGTATTCCAGCGTCAGCTCGCGGTGCTCGAGGATGCCCTGGGAGATGGTGGCGAGGCTGTCGGGGCCGTCGGCGCTCACGTCGAGCTGCCGGGCCATCTCGCGGTACTGCTGGAGCGCCTGGGGCGGGAGCACCTTCTCGAGCTTGCCCAGCGCCGACGACAGCGCGCCCCCCGACGTGGGCTTGAGCAGGGCCGCCGCGGCCGCCAGCGAGACGCCCTCGGCAGCGGTGAGGCGGGGTGGGGCGGAGAGCCGTTGATCGAGGTGGAGGAAGACGCGGTCATCCTCGACGTAGATGTCGATGAAGTCGTCGGGCTGGAACGGCGGGCGGCCGACGAGGGTGAGCATGTCGAGCTCCTCGAGGAGCTCCGGCTTGCTGCACCCCACCGCCTTCGCGACCTCGTCGACGGACAGCCCGGGGTGCTTCGAGACGAAGGGCACGAGGAAGAGCAGCCGGCGCAGCCGCTCGTAGGCCAAAGTGTGGCTCATGCCGTGCCTCCGGGCGCGGCGTGGGCCGTCAGCACGCGCTGGGCGAGTTCCCTCAGCCGGTCGCGGGCCTGCTCGGGGGCGGTGATGCGCGCGCCGGCGCCCAGCGAGAGGACGTAGGTGACGAGGCCGTCGAGGTTGGTCGCGCTCACCGCGAGGCGGGCGGTGGCGCCTTCCAGCACCGGCTCGATCGAGAAGAGCTGGCGGGCGAGGGGCGCGAGCTCGCCGGTGAGGGTGATCGTCACCTCGAGGGGGGCGTGAATGCGGTGCTGCCAGGGCCAGCTCGCGACGTGCGCGTCGACGCGGAAGTCTGCGGGCACCACGAAGTCAGGTGCGCGCGGCTTCGCGGCGTTCATGGTGAGCGCGCGCACGCGGTGCACGTAGAAGGTGCGCAGTTCCTTCCGCAGGTGGCACCAGCCGACGAGGTTCCACACGCCGCGGCGCAGGGCGAGGCCCCAGGGGTCGACGCGGCGCGCGGTCACGGTGCGGGTGCGCGGCGAGTAGTACTCGAGGTCGACCGACTTCTTCGCGTTGACCGCCGCCCACAGCGTCTCGAGGCGCCCGGGGAGCTCCTTCACGTCGCCCGCGCCCCCGAGCTCGAGCCGCACGTGCGCCGCGGGGAGCGGGCCGTCGGCGAAGAACCCCACCTTGCGCAGCGCGTGGGCGAGGTCCTGCCGGCCGGGGAAGGCGCCCGAGGCGAGGGCGGCCGAGCCGGCGGCGTAGAGCACCGCGAGCTCCTCGGGGTTCAAGCCGGGCTCGGGGAGGTAGTACTCGTTGCGATCGATGGTGTAGCCGGCCTCGCGCTCATCGTCGGCCTGGGTCCAGGTCAGCGGAATGCCCAGCTCGTAGAGCTCGGCCTTGTCGCGCTCGAACTTGCGCTGCGAGGCGTCGTCGTTGCCCGAGTAGTCGTCCGGAAAGGCCTCGCGCACGTCGTCGAGCGAGAGCGGGTCCTTGGAGTCGAGGAAGAACGCGACCAGGTTGAGGAGTCTCTCGGTGCGGTCCATGAGCGGCCCTTCATCCTCGCACCAATGGTGCGGGCCGCCCCCGAAATCTGATGGGTCAGCCCGGCTTGATGGACAGGGTGGCGAAGGCCGCGAGGAGGCGCTCGAGATCGTCTTCGTCGTTGTAGACGTGGGTGGAGATCCGCACGCCGCCGCCCCGCGAGGTGGTGGCGATCTTCGCTTCCCGCAGCAGCGCGCGCACCACGTCGAGGGGCGTGCCCTGCACCGGCACCACGCAGATGCCAGACAGCGTGGCCGGGTCGTCCGGCATGTTGGGGGTGAAGCCGAGGCTCCGCAGCCGTTCGCGGAGTTTCAACTGCAGTGCGATGTTGTGCCGCAGCGTGTTCTCGACGCCCACCGCCTCGTGGAGCGCGAGCGCGGCGTCGAGGGCGTAGAGCCCGACCCAGCTCCCGCCGCCGGCTTCGAGCGCCGAGGCCTCGTGGCGGAACTTCGTGCCGGTGGCGGTGAAGCCGTGGGCGTCGTCCACCCGCGTCGCGTGGACCCAGGGCTGGAACTGCTCGTGGCTCGCCACCGAGAGCCAGCCGCCGAAGGGGAGCCGCCCGTCGTCGAGCCACTTCTTCGCGATGTACAGAATGCCGGTGCCGTAGCCGGCCATGAACCACTTGTGGCTGGTGCCCGCGAGGAAGTCGGCGTTCAGCTTCGTCACGTCGAGCGGCACGTGGCCC
>JBBRUE010000585.1:0-4969 GCA_038248085.1 Myxococcales bacterium
CGGATCTCGGCGAGGTCGAAGCCCCCTTCGCCCCGCACCGCGATCACCTCGTGCCGGTAGCTGTGGGTGAAGTCGTCGCTGCCGTTGTCCACCAGCTCCGTCTTGTCGGCGCGGTAGAGCACCACGGCGGCGTCGTCGGGGTACTTCGCCGCGTCGAACTTCAGCCGCTCGTCGGCGACGAACTGCACCTTGAGCCCGGAGCTCACGCAGCCCGACCCCGCCAGCACCACCGCCAGGAGCATCGCTCTCACCGCGAGGCCTCCACGTCGACGGGCAGCTTGACGACCACCGCCCGGTGCTCGGCCAGCAGCACCTGGCTCGCGAAGCGGTTGGCGTCGGGAATGCTCGCGACGGGAATGACGCGGTGCTTGCGGGTCAGCGTGCGCTCCATCGTCAAGCCGGTGGGCGTCTGGCGCCACCGCAGCGTGTAGTCGCCGACCGCCGATTCGATCTTCACGTCGGCGGGGAGCGCGCGCAGCTCGAAGCCCGTCGGCAGCTCGAGCACCAGGCTCGCCTGCTGGGTCTGGGCGAAGCGGGTGACGACGTCGGTGCGGCGACTGGCTGGCCAGGTCTTGAGCCACGCGTCGAACACGTCGGACACGCGGATCAACGAGTCGCCCTGCGGCCCGTGGGCGAAGAGGTGCCGCACCGAGACCGGGCCTTCCATCGAGACTGTGTCGGCGAAGTCCCCGCTGACCACCGGTTTTGCGTCGGTGGCGAACGCCGAGCGCGCCCACAGCTGCTTGCCGAACCACTCCTTGAGCAGCCCGGTGCCGAGCACCAGCCGGTTCTTCATCGGCAGCGCGTTGGCGCCCTTCGTCTCGAGCGTGTCCACCCCGGTGCCGTCGCCGCGGGCATCGAGCCGGAGTCGCAGCGTCTCGCGCTCCACGTTCGTCGAAGGTTCGCTCTCTGGGGTGCGCTTGAGCGCCGCTCCCTCGGGCCGCAGCTCGAGCACCGTCGCGCCCTGGTCCGACGGGGGGAGCTCGCCGAAGGGCACCGTGCGGTGCGTCGGGTCGGCGTAGACCACGCGCCCGTCGGGGAGATCGATCGCGAGGATGGCGTGGTTGAAGTTCGCCCCCAGCGAGGGGAGCTGGAAGGGCATCGGCGTGCCGTCGTGGGCGTAGATCAGCGTCGGCGCCGACGAGATGTTCGCCACCTTGAGCAGCGCGTGCAGGTAGGTCGCCTTGTCCTTGCAATCGCCGTAGCGCAGCTTCTGGACCTGCGCCGACGCGTGGGGGATCCACCCGCCGTAGCCGATCTCGATCGCGCAGTACTGAATGGTGCGGCACGTGTGCTCGTACAGCGCGCGGGCCTTCGCCTCGGGGGAATCGGGCACGCCGGCGAGCACCTCCTTGACGGTGGTGACCAGCTCCGGGGACACCGCGGCCTGGGCCTCGTACTCGGCCGCCAGCCACGTCGAGAGCGCCTCGGGAGAAGCGAAGGCGTGCTGCTTTTCCCCGCGCTCGGTCCACTCCTCGAGGCGCACCGCGAGGGTCGGCGCGAGCGCCCACACCGGGGGTCCCTGGGCCTCGGGCTCGATCGCCGGCAGGTTCTCGCGCTCGAAGGTCCACACCTTGCGTTCGCCGCGCAGTTCCTCTTTCGGGGCGAAGGGCTTGCCGTCGAAAGACAACAACGTCCAGCGGATGAGCCAGTCCTTCGGGACGCTGACGATCACCCGGCTCAGCGCCACCGGCACGTCGTCACCGAAGCGCTCGCGCAGCACGTACGGCTTCACGTCGAGACGGCGGGTGACGACCTCCTGCTCGTAGACCGCGCCCACCGGGAGCGGCGGCACCGGCACCACCACCACCCGCTCGTCGGTGATGAGGACGTTGTTGTCGAAGGCCGGCAGGTCGGTGCGCTTGGAGAGATCGAGCGGCTCCTCGGTGCCGTCGGCCTTCACCACGCGCCCGCGAATGCGCTCCACCTGGGTGAAGCTGCGGCTGTAGTGCGCTTCGATCGGCGGCAGCACGGTGGCCTTGAGCACCTTCACCCGCCACCGGCTCGTGAGCACCACCTGCGGCGCGCCGCCCGGCCCATCAGGCACGAACTCCGCCTCGGTCTCGTCGAGCAGCACCACGTACTTCGCGTCGGGGTGCTCCTTCGCCGTCGGGAGCTTCGTCACCTCGAGCGGGGGAAAGGCGCGCACACACCCCAGCCCCATCACCACCAGCCACAGCCACCAGGTCCGCATGGCGGCAGAACCTAATCGCGGACGCCCTCACCCCGAAGTCTCCACTCCCTGTGGAAGCGGGGAGCGGGCCAGGGTGGGGGCCCCTTCGGAATGAGGTCAGGTCACATCGACGCAGTGCCCGGCATCTCGCCCACCGGGCGGACCAGCACGTCGCGGGGCTTGGCGCCGTCGGCCGCGCCCACGATGCCCTCGCGTTCCATGCGTTCGATCATGCGCGCCGAGCGGTTGTACCCGATGCGCATCTTGCGCTGGAGCATCGAGATGCTGACCTGCCGCATCTCCGAGACGATGGCGATCGCCTGGTCGTAGAGCTCGTCGGACAGGTCGTCCTCGATGCCCCCTTCGCCGTCGCCCTCGTCCTCGCGCGCCTTGAGGATGTTCTCGTCGTACACCGGCTGGCCCTGGGCCTTGAGGTGGTCCACCACCTTCTTGATCTCGTGCTCCGAGACGAAGCAGCCGTGCACGCGCTGCAAGTGGGCGCTGGTCGGCGGCATGATCAACATGTCGCCCATGCCCAGCAGCGCCTCGGCGCCCACGGTGCCGAGAATCGTCATCGAGTCGGGCTTGGTGCGCAGCATGAAGCTGATGCGCGTGGGGAAGTTCGCCTTGATGATGCCGGTGACGACGTCGGTCGACGGGCGCTGCGTGGCGACCATGAGGTGAATGCCGGCGGCGCGGGCCATCTGCGCGAGGCGGGCGATCGACGTCTCGACCTCCTTCGAGCAGACCATCATGAGGTCGGCGAGCTCGTCGATGACCACCACGATGTACGGGAGCTTCTTGACCTCGTTCTCGGCGCTCTCGGCGGAGGCGGCCGCTGCGGTCTCGGCCGCGGCCTGGGCAAGGGCGGCGAGCTCCTGCTCTGATTCGGCGGTCTGCTCGTCGACGCGGATCTCTGCGGCGGTGGCGGCGGCCTGGGCCTCGATGATCGCGGGCGTGATCTCCTCGCGCGGATCTTCCGCCTCGTCCTTCGGCGCGGCGACGCCCAGCGCGAGCGCGGCCGGCACCACCTGGGGCTCGGTCGACAACGCCGCGGCCTCGGTGTTCGGGGTCGCGTCGGCCGACTGGTCCGCCACGTCGACGATCAGCATGCGGCGCTTCTTCCTGGGCTTCGCTTCCTCGGCAGGGGAGGGCGGCGCGGCGAAGGCTTCCACCGGCGTCTCCACCGGCTTCTGCGCGTCGACGACCTTCGACTCGATGACCGGCTTGGTCTTGATCACCGTCGGCTTGGCGTCGACGGTGGTCTTCGAGGCGCGCTTCTTGGCGATCAGCTGATCGACGATCACGTTGTAGCCGGTGATGTTGCGGGCGCCGGCTTCGGACAGCAGCTTGTAGCGCCGCGTCATCTCGTCGACCGCCCACTGCAGCGCCACCGCCGCCTTGCGCGGGTCGGTCACCACCGGGAGCAGCAGGTGCGGAATGCCCTCGTACACCGAGAGCTCCAGCATCTTCGGGTCGACCATGATGAAGCGCACCTCTTCGGGCGTGCTCTTCAGCAGAATCGACATGATCATCGCGTTGACCGCGACCGACTTGCCGGACCCCGTCGTACCGGCCATCAGCAGGTGCGGGGCCTTCGAGAGATCGAGGATGTACGGCATGCCCTCGATGTCCTTCCCCAGGCACATCGTCAGGCGACCCTGCGACTTCTGGAAGGCGTCCTGCTCGGCGATCTCCTTGAGGAAGACCATGTCGCGGTCCTTGTTGGGGACCTCGACGCCGACCACTCCCTTGCCGGGAATGGGCGCGACGATGCGCACCCGCATCGCCTCCATCGCCATCGCGAGGTCGTCCGCGAGCGACGCGATGCGGCTGATCTTCACGCCGGGCGCGGGCTTGAACTCGTACATCGTGACCACCGGGCCGGGGCGGATCTCGACGACTTCACCTTCGATGCCGAAGTCCTTGAGCTTCGCGGTGAGCCGCTCGGCGGTCTGCAGGTAGACGTCCTTGTCGACCGGCGGGCGCTCCTTCTGGTGCACCTCAAGCAGGTCGAGCGGAGGCACGTCGAAGTTCGAGCGGCCCCCGGTGAAGAGGAACTCTTCCTTCGGCTCCTTCCTGGTCGGCTTGGGCGGCGCCTTGGGCTCGACGATGAGGGGCATGCGCGCCAACGCCATCGCGCCCGCCGCCGCGCCCACCGGGGGCAGGGCCGACATCGGGGGCAGGGTGATCGCGGGCGCACCCGCGGCGCTCGCGTCCATCAGGCCGCCCGCGAGACCCACCTCGAACGGGGCGAGCTTCGACGACGCGACGAACGACTCGGCCGGGGGCGGAGGGGGAACAGCCTGCGGGCGAACCTGCTCGACGATGTTCGGCAGGCGGCGGGCTGGGGGCGGCACGGACTGGAGCAGATCGGAGGACAGCGTCGGCGCCGACTGGGTCGCGGGCGGCGAGATCATCGTCGGCGCGAAGTTGAAGGCCGAGGCCCAGGCCGGGTCGCCGTTGCTCGGCCGCAGCGCGGGCTGTGCCTCGGGCTGCAACTGCGCGTCGGCGAGCAGCGACGGGGCGAGCCCGGCGGCGACTTCCTTGCGCTGGTCCTTCTGGTTCGCGCGCGCCGTCTTGAGCGCCTCGCGGGCGAGCCGGGCAGCCTCGCGCTCGACCATCGCCTTCTCGCGCTCGGCCTTGAGGCGCTCCTTCTCGACGAGATCGGCGAGCTTGAGGTTCTCCCGGCCCTGCTGCTGGGCCAGCGCCTCGTCGGCGGCGGCCTCTGCTTCTTCTGCGGTGGCCTCGAGCTCGGCGAGCTCCGCCTCTTCGTCCTCGAGGGTCGCGAGGAAG
>JBBRUE010000586.1:0-4964 GCA_038248085.1 Myxococcales bacterium
AACGAAGACACGGTGACGGCGACGCCGCCGGCGAAGGGGCTCGACGAGGTAAAGCGGCGGCTGCTGCGGCTGGGGGCGGCCTCGCTGAGCAGCGCGGAGCTGGTGGCGTTGCTGCTGGGCAGCGGCGAGCTCAAGCGGGGCGCGGCGCTGGTGGAAGACGGGCTGCGCGCGCTGCTGCAGGAATCGCCGGAGTCGCTCATCGAGTACCGGCACCTCTCGGCCAACGAGTGCGCGCGGGTGTTGGCGGCCGGCGAACTGGCGCGGCGGCTTCACACGACGCACGACGAGCGGCCGAAGCTGCAGACCCCGCAGGCGATCTACGAGTGGGCGAAGAAGCAGTTCATCGGGGCCCGGCGCGAGGAGTTCCACGTGTTGTGCATGAACAGCCGCAACGCGCTGATACGCCACGTGCGCGTCGCCGAGGGGAGCGTCGACCAGTGCCACGTCGACCCCCGCGAGGCGCTCGCGCCGGCCATCGCCTGCCGGGCCACTGGCATCGTGCTGCTGCACAACCACCCGTCCGGAGACCCGGAGCCCTCGGTGCAGGACGTGGCCTTGACGCGCCAGCTCAGAGAAGGCGGCCGGCTGCTGTGCGTGCGCCTGCTCGACCACGTGGTGATCGGCGAGCGCGGCTACGTGTCGATGCTGGCGCGCGGGCTCATCAAGGGCGACGAGAACGGCTTTCTCTCGCGGTTGCAGTCACCATGACGGTTGACGCCGTCGACCTCGGGGGTCCATATGCGCGCGGTGTCAGCCTCGCTGCCGTACCTCGATGAGATGCAGAAGGGCCTGAAGCAGCACTTCGGCCACGACGCGTTCCGCGAGGGCCAGGCCGAGGTCATCTCCAACATCATCAGCGGCCGCAACACCGTGGTGGTCATGCCCACCGGGGCGGGCAAGTCGCTGTGTTACCAGCTCCCGGCGATGCTGCTGGACGGGGTGACGGTCGTCGTCTCGCCGCTCATCGCGCTGATGCAGGACCAGGTCGATGCGCTCCAGGCGCGGGGCATCGCGGCGACGTTCATCAACTCCACCATCGGAGATGCGGAGCGCGCCGATCGCCAGCGGAAGATGCGCGAGGGCCAGTACAAGCTGGTCTACGTCGCGCCAGAGCGTTTTCGCAGCGAGGCCTTCGTCAACGCGCTGATGGAGGCGCGGCTGGCGCTGTACGCCATCGACGAAGCGCACTGCATCTCGCAGTGGGGCCACGACTTCCGGCCTGACTACGCGCAGCTCGGCCAGGTGCGGAAGCGGCTGCGGCCCCCGCGCACGGTCGCGCTCACGGCCACCGCGACGCCCGAGGTGCGCGAAGACATCACCCGCGTGCTGCTGATGAAGGACCCGCAGGTCTCGGTCGCGGGGTTCGATCGCCCCAACCTCTTCCTCGAGGTGGCGCTGGTCACCGGCGACGCGGACAAGAAGAACGCCTGCGCGCAGCTCGCCGCCGAGGGCAGCGGGGTCATCTACTGCTCGACGCGGAAGCAGGCGGAGTCGATCCACGAGCACCTGCTCGCCGAGAAACTGCCGACGGTCATGTACCACGCGGGCATGGAGGACGCGGCCCGGCGCAAGGCGCAGGAAGACTTCATGGCGTCACCCGAGTGCGTGGCGGTCGCCACCAACGCGTTCGGCATGGGCATCGACAAGCCCGACATCCGCTTCGTGGCGCACGCCGGCATCCCGCGGGCGGTCGAGGCGTACTACCAGGAGATCGGTCGCGCCGGCCGCGACGGGCTCAACAGCCGCGCGGTGCTGCTCTTCAACCACGCCGACGTCTTCACCCAGGAGCGGTTGATCCAGTCGAACCACCCGCCGGAGTCGATGTTCGTCGACCTGTGGAACGTGCTGCGGCCCCTCGAGTCCTTCGATCGCGGAGTGCACCTGCTCGCGTCCCAGGTGGGGAGCACCGAGTTCGAGATCTCCGCGGCGATGAAGATCCTCGAGCGGCAGGGGGCGATCTCCCGCGGCGGCCGGGGTGAAGGGGCCTACGGGATCACCGTGCTGCCCTCGGCGATGCTGCACCAGCCGCGCAGCCCTGAAGCGCGGGCGCTGATCACCGCGCTCAACTCCGGGGCGCCTCCGGGGGCGAAGCAGACGATGGAGCTCTACCTGCTCGGCCGGAAGTGCGGGCTCGATGAGGAGCGGGTGCGGCACGCGCTGACGCTGCTCGAGCGCTCGGGCGTGGTGCTGGTCAATCGACCCTTCTCGGGCCGCGCGATCACCGTGCTCAAGCACGACGCGTGGAGCCAGCTGGGCGTCGATCTCGGCCGCCTGCGCGAGCAGGAGCGCAACCAACTGCTGCTGCTCAAGCGCATGACCGACTACGCGTACACCAAGCGCTGCCGCCGGGCGTTCCTGCTGCGCTACTTCGGGGAAGAGGTCGCCTTCGGCCAGTCGTGTGGCTCGTGCGACGTGTGCACCGGCCCGAAGCTCGCGGTCGCGGGCAAGCCGGCGAAGTCGATGGCGAGCGCGAGCGCCGCCGGGGCGCGCGCCTTGCCGGAGCGCTACTCGACGCTGGCGGCGGAGGAGCTGAAGCGCTTCCGCCGTGAGCTCTCGCAGGATCTCGGCGTGCCGCCGTTCATCATCTTCAACGACGCGACGCTCTACGCGCTGGCCGCGGCGCTGCCGACGACGCGCGAGGAGTTCATCGCGACCAAGGGCGCCGGCGAGTCACGCTGGGAACGCTTCGGCCCGCGCATCACGCAGATCTGCCTCATGGCCCGCGCGTCGGGTGACGTGCCGCAGGTCGCGGCCTTCGTCCCCGCCCGGCGCCGCGCGCGCTGAAGGTCAGGCCAGCCCGAGCCACTGCAGGAACGACTTCTTCCCGCCGGGCGCCGCGGGCTTGCTCGCCTCCCGCTGGTGGCCCTGGCAGCGCTGCGCCTTGGGCACGTGACCCAGCACCTGCTCGACATGGGCGCCACAGCCCGTCCACGTCGGCTTTCCACACTTCGAACACTTGATGGCCTGGCACATGTACTGGTCGCTCCTGGAATGACGTTGGCGCCGATGGGAGCCAGCCGTGGCGCGGAGGGTTCATCGCGGGCGCCAGTGTTGCAGTGACGGGACGCCATGCCCTTTCCCCCCGTCCGACGCGGCGCCCCCGACTCGTCTTCGTGGCTCTCGGGAGGCGGTCTGCGGCTGTTCGCCCTCTTCGCCCTCTCGGCGATCGCCCTGGGGCTGTGGGCAGCACGCGCGTGGCTCGTCGGGCCGCGCTTCGTCTTTCTGTGGTGGAACCTCTTCCTCGCCTGGGTGCCGTGGGTGGTGTCGCTCACCATGCGCCACGCGAAACGCGGCTGGGTCTTCTGGCCGCTGGCGGTCGCGTGGCTCGCCTTCTTCCCCAACGCGCCGTACCTGCTCACCGACCTCGTCCACCTCAAGGCGCGCGCCGGCGTGCCCCTGTGGTTCGACGTGCTCTTCCTCGCCTCGTTCGCGTGGGCCGGCTGCCTCGTCGGCTGGGACTCGTTGTGGTGCGTGCACCGGGAGCTCACCGCGCGCGTGGGGCGGTGGACGGCGGCGGTGCTGGTGAGCGCGTCGGTGCTGCGGTGCGGCGTCGGGGTCTTCCTCGGCCGCTTCGAGCGCCTCAACAGCTGGGAGCTCGTCACCGACCCGATGCAGGTCTTCGTCACCGCCGGCGCCGCGCTGCTCGAGCCGAAGGCAGTGCTCTTCTCGCTCGCCTTCGCCGGCGTCGTCGGCGCGGGCTACCTCTTCACCCAGCCCACGTCTGCGACCGACTGAAGCCGCAAGAAAGCCAGCCCGCGTTTCCACGGGCTGGCGGGTCACGCGGGAGCGAACGAAGGCTCAGCGCTTCTTGAACTCGACGCGGCGGTTGGCCGACCACGCGTCTTCCGTGTGCGCATCGACCGCGGGCTTGTTCTCGCCGTAGCCGACGGTGTCGAGCGCGCCACCCGAGACGCCGAGGTCGACGAGGTACTTGCGCACCGAGGCCGCGCGCTTCTGCGAGAGCACCATGTTGAACTCGTCGGTGCCGCGCTCATCGGCGTGACCCTCGAGCGTCATGCGCAGGGCGCCCTTCTTGATGCAGTCCGCGTAGGAGGCGAGCGCCGACTGCACGGGCGCCGAGAGGTTGTACTCGTTGAAGTCGAAGCGCACGGCCGCGAAGGTGCACGCGTTCGCCGACGTCGAGTTCACCGTGGCGCACTTGCCCTTGGTGCAGCCCTGGCCGGAGGGACAATCGTCGTCCGCCGCGCACTCCTGCTTCACTTCGGCGACGGCGCACTTGCCCTGCTTGCACTTCTTGCCCTCACCACAGCCCGTGTCGCCCGTGCACTCCGGCTTGGGGACGCACTTGTTGGCGTCGCACACGAAGCCCTCTTTGCAGTTCGCGGTGGTCGCGCATTCCTGGCACTGGCCCTGGACGCAGACTTCGCCCTTGTCCTTGCAGTGCTCGTCGCTCTCGCACTTGGGGTACGTGGGCGGGCAGGCGGTGAGAAACAGCGCGGCCGTGGCAAGCAGTCCGGTGGTGAGGTGGGTCGTGCGCATGGCTGCCGCCTTACCCGGAAACCCATTGATCCGCATGAGGAATGTGAAGTGCGGCCGTTGGCACACGGCTTCCAATGTCACCATCCACGCGCAGCGAAGCGCGGCAGAATAGCCACACCCCTCCCCAAGGAAGCCCCCGATGCCCGCCACGGTCCTCGTCGTCGATGATGAACGGAACATTCTGCTGACGCTGAGCCAGGCGCTGCAGCTCGAGGGGTACCACGTCGAGTTGGCGTCCGACGCGAAGGTGGCGCTCGACGTGCTGGCCGCGCGGCCGGTCGACGCGGTGCTGATGGACGTGAAGATGCCCGACATGGACGGCATCACCGCGCTGGCGAAGATGCGGGAGCTCAAGAAGGAGCTGCCGGTGATCATGATGTCCGGCCACGGCACCATCGACACCGCGGTCAAGGCGACACAGCTGGGCGCGCGGGACTTCCTCGAGAAGCCGATCAGCCGCGAGC
>JBBRUE010000587.1:0-4958 GCA_038248085.1 Myxococcales bacterium
AGCACCGTCGCCCACGAGGTCGGCTTCCGCTACTTCCTCACCGGCAAGGAGCCCAATGGCTCGGCGGCGCGCGGCAGCACCACCGCCACCGAGATCGTCGGGCAGATGAAGCCGAACGTGCCGGTGCCGAACATCGCCTACAACATCGAGACGTATAACGATCGATACCCCGGGTACGCGAACGCGCTTCGGGTCTCGAGCTCGAACGACCTGCTGCTCACCCTGGCCCCGAGCCCCACCGCGCTGGACAGCGAGA
Organism: Myxococcales bacterium; assembly: GCA_038248085.1. Classification (GTDB taxonomy): domain Bacteria; phylum Myxococcota; class Myxococcia; order Myxococcales; family Myxococcaceae; genus Archangium_A. The sequence continues at coordinate 257 of JBBRUE010000587.1, forward strand.
TCGAGCGGGAGCTGGTCGACATGCACGGCCGCCGCATCTCGTGCGAGGCCGACCTCTACGACAGCCGCGGCCTCGTGACGCAGTACCGCGAGGCCCAGTCCCAGATGCAGACGGTGCTCTCGGCGCAGCTCGACCGCTACTTCCGCTTCGAGGACAGCGCCAACGACCCGGCCAGCATCCGCGCGGACAAGGCGGTGCTGCGCCAGCTCTACGGCCTGCGCCCCGAGGGCGGCAACGACCCGCGCAGCTCGGCGGCGGCGCGCGCGGCCCTGGTGGCTACGGCGCTCAAGCGCGGCGTGAGCCAGTGTGTGTCGATGAACATCACCGGCGGCCTCGACACCCACTTCGGCACGCAGCTGACCCACGCCCAGAACCAGCGCGTCGGCTGGAACGCGCTGGCCGATCTGGTCACCGACCTCCGCGGGTCGGCGCACCCCTCGGGCGGCAACTTCATGGACCACACCACGGTGCTGGTCTTCTCGGAGTTCTCGCGCACGCCGCTGATCAACGCCTCGGGTGGCCGCGATCACCACATCACCAACAGCTGCATGCTGCTGGGCAAGGGCATCAAGCACAACACGGTGTTCGGCAAGAGCGGCGACGTCGGCCTCTCGGCGGGCGTCATCGACCACGCCACAGGCCAGCCCTCGCCCTCCGGGTTCCAGATCCTCCCCGATCACGTCATCGCCACGGTGATGAAGGCCGCGGGCATCGACTACTCCATCACGCGCGTCGAGCCGATGGCGGGGCTGCTCGCCTGACGGGCGCCCGACCCTCTCGGCCGACCGCGGGCTAGACTCCGCAGGTGAACATGAAGCTCTGCCCGTTGCTGCCGCTGCTGGCGCTGGTGACCCTCGGTTGCGAAGAGGGCACCACGCTCGAACCCCTCAACCCCGCTTCCTTCGACGCCGTCTCGCAGGCCACCAGCCTCGAGCTGTCGGCGGCGCCCTCGTTCGCTGATGAGCGCGGCGGAGGGGTGTTCATCGACCTCGCCGGGCGCGTGGTGCGGGTGCGGACCAACGGCGATCGCGGCGTGCTCGAGTCGCACCCGCGCAACCTGGTCTTCCCCGGGCCGGCGAGCGGGGTCTTCGCGTTGGGCCCTTCGAACGCGCTGGTGGCGACGAGCCGCGGGCTGTTCGTCGCCGACCAGGGCTGGCTCATCGCCCCGCGCTGGCAGGACGTGGTGCCCGCGGAAGGGGTGCTCTCGACCGCGCTGGGCAGCGACGGCGTGGCCTGGCTGGCGCACACCCAGGGCCTGTACCGTCTCGATCGCGGGGTGCTCACCGAGTTCAAGCTGCGCGACGAGAGCCTCGCGAACGTCACCGCGATGGCCGTGGCCCCGACGCTCGACGGCACGCCGGGCCTGTGGTTCGCGCGTGAGGGCAAGCTGTTCGCCGCGGCGCAGACCTCCCGCACCGACTTCACCGTGCGCGACTCGGGCCTCAGCGCGCGCACGTTGTCAGGCGGCGTGCTGGGCCTGGTCGGCATCAGCCCCGCGCGCGACTCGGGCGGCGAGCTGTGGGCGATCACCAAAGACAGCCTGCTGCTCTACACCGGCACCGCGTGGCGCCAGTACACGTTGCCGGTCTCGCCCCGTCGGCTGATCGGCGCAGGCCGCTTCGCGTGGATGCAGGCCGGTGACGCGCTCTACCGCTATGACGGCGACACCCGCTCCTGGGCGCAGGCGAAGGGCCTCGACGCCGCGGGCACGCTGCTCTCGGTCGACGCAGCCGGGAACGCCTGGGTGCGCGTGGGCCTGCAGACGATCTCGATCGCGCCAGTGGTGACGCCGCGGGTGCGGGGACTCTTCCAGGGAGCGCGGGTGTTCGACGGCCAGCTGGTGCTCCAGGCCTCGCTGCCGGAGAGCGCGATGCCCGACGCGGTGACGTGGGATCTCGACGGCGTCACCACCCACGGCCTCGAACTGGCGAAGGGGCTCGTGGGGACCGGCCCGACCGCTGGCCAGCGCTTCCACAGCCTCGGCGGCACCGAGCCGAGCGGCGTCCTCAAGCCGGTGTCGCTCGCGGCGCTCGCCGACGGCTGGCACACCCTGACCATCACCGCGACGACGGGGGACGCCGCGGTGTCCCGGCGGGTGCACTTCGAGTTCCTCGGCGCGGCGACGGCCACCGTGAGCTGGGACCGCGACATCCGCGAGCTCGGGCTGGCGCGCTGCAGCGGGTGTCACGCCACCGGCACCGAGCCGGAATTGATTACCTACGCCCAGTGGAAGGCGAACGCCGCCGCCATCGCCGTCGCCGTGCGCGACTCACGCATGCCGGCCGACGGCCCGCTCGATTCCGCCGGGGTGGCGGCCATCGTGCGCTGGTCCAACGGAGGCGCGCAGCCGTGAGAGCCCTGCCCTTCGCCCTCGCCGTGCTGCTCGCCAGTTGTGACGCGACGATCAGCGCGCCCCCGAAGCCGCCGCCGCCGGTGGACCCGTGCGTCGACCTCCCGGCGATGAGCGCCGCCGTCGTGCCCGACACCATCCGCGTCAACGGAGCGGCGACCGTGACTGCCACCGGCGGCAGCGGCCGCTACACCTACGCCGTCACCAACGACCTCCCCGCGGGCACGCTGTCGGGGTCGCGCTACGTGGCGGGGCTGACGCTGGGCACCGACACGATCACCGCGTCGGACGACTGCGGGAACTTCGCGCGCGTCGCCATCGAGGTCACCGCCGCCTTCGAGGTGCAGCCCACGCGAGCCGCCGTCGGCTACGGGGCGACGTTCCGCATTCGGGTCTCGGGCGCGAAGGGTGCTCCGACGTTCAGCCCGCAGGGCGGCTCGCTGGCGTCGGGCGGATCGATCGCGGCCGACGGAACGTACGCCGCCGGAACGGTCGCCGGCACGGACGTGGTGCTGGTGCGCGACAGCGCCACCGGTGACCAGGCCGCGGTGGTGGTCAGCGTCTCACCCACCGCCTTGTTCCGGCCCTCGTCGGCGCGGCTCGCGCTGCCCAGCGGCACCTTCATTCCCCTCGAGACGATCGACGGCACGGGCGTCGTGACGTGGACGATCAAGCCTCCGGTGAGCGGCATCATCGAACGACGAGGCGTCGACACGGTGTACGTGGCGCCGGCGAGCGGCAACGACACGGTGGAGCTCGAAGCGAAGGACGAGCTGCTCAACGTCGCCACCAGCGTGAAGGTTCGGGTGCTGACCGAGCTCAACCGCCCCGGCCTCGTCGCGCAGGGTCGACGCAGCGACGTGGCGACGCTGGTGACCGGCGACTTCGACGGCGACACCATCGAAGACGTCGCGCTCGGCGTGCCCGAGAGCGACCTCGCGCGCCCCCAGGGTGGCGCCGTCTTCATCTTCAAGGGGACCGCGACCGGGCTCCCCGACGTGCCGACGTGGATCATCACCGGCAAGTCGGACACCGCGCAGTTCGGCGCGGTGATGGCGGCCGGCGATCTCGACGGCGACGGCCGCGCGGACCTCGCCATCGCGGCGCCGGGCGACGACCTCACGGTGGCGGACTCAGGCGCGGTGTACCTCTTCGGCATCGGCCCGTCGGGGCCTCGCCAACTGAGGCCCCCGCTCACGGGCCTGGGCCGGGGGAACTTCGGCGCCGCGCTGGCCATCGCCGACGTCGACGGTGACGGCGACGCCGATCTCGTCGTCGGGTCCCCGGGCGCCGACATCGCGCCGGGCGGGGCCTTCACGGCGCGCGGCGTCATCGACATCTTCCTGCTGCAGAAGGACTCGCCCATTCCCGACCTCGGGAGCATCCGCATCAGCGGGTACGATCTCGACGCGGACGGCGGCACGCGGCGCTTCTCGAATCTCCGCGCCGGCCGGGCGCTCGTCGCCAGCGACCTCAACGGGGACCAGCTCATCGACCTCGCCTTCCTGAGCTCGGTGAACAACAGCCTGCTCAGCGACGGCGGCGTGCTGGCGCGCAACGTCATCGCGGCCCAGGTGCACTTCGGGCGTGCCTCGGCGACGAAACACTTCGAAGACACGCCCGACCTGTTCGTGCTGCCGGCCAACACCGCCGACGGCGACGAGGGCACCTGGCGCCTGGGCTTCATTCCCGCGGGGAATGGGCGGCCTGCGCTGCTGATCGCCGCGGCCGATCGGGCCGACGCGCCGGATCTCCGCGCCGGCGACGCGGGCACGCAGGGAGGGAGCAACGCTGGCGGCGCGCTGTTGTTCGATCTCAGTTCGGCCACGGGCACCACGCCGGCCAGGGCGATGCCCCTGCAGGTCGGTCGGCTGCAGGCGTGGGCGCGGGTGTACGGCGACCAGGCCAACATTCAGGCAGCGCGGAGCTTCGCCACCATCGATGCCGACGGTGACGGCACGCGGGAGCTGGTGCTCGGCGCGCCCTACGCCGCGAAGGTGGACGGGGGCGTCACCACGGCCAACACCGGCCGTCTCGAGTTCTTCTCGCTCAACCGGCTCACGGCCGGCGCGGTGGTGAACCGGCCAGAGTTCGCCCAGAACGGGCTCAACCGGACCGACATCCTCGGGACGGCGGTCGAGGGGTGGCGGGGGCGCGTGGTGGCCTTCAACGGGCGTGCCTCGACGGCGCTGGGCGACTTCACCGGCCGGCTCGACGTCTTTTCCGGCGGCAGCCCGGACACCTCGACGTGGTCGGTGACCTCGGTGGCGATCGAGAGCCGCCCCTCGGCGCAGCAGTTCGGTGCGGCGATCGAAGTCGGGCCGATGAGCGGCGAGCTGCACGCGGCGGTCG
>JBBRUE010000588.1:0-4951 GCA_038248085.1 Myxococcales bacterium
CAGCCTCTCGGAGACGGCGCTCAACGCCGCGCGCGCGCAGGTGGGCGAGCTGTTCGGCAAGCCGTTCCTCCCCGACGCGCCGCGCCTCTACACCCGCAAGGTGAAGAACGCGCAGGAGGCCCACGAGGCCATCCGTCCCGCGGGTGAGGCGTTCCGCACGCCGACGGAGCTGGGCAGCGAGCTCGGCTCCGCGGAGCTCAAGCTCTACGAGCTGATCTGGAAGCGCACCCTCGCCAGCCAGATGACCGACGCCGAGGGTGAGTCGGTCTCGCTCAAGCTCGAGGCGAAGACCAGGGCCGGGCAGCAGGTCGAGTTCAGCTCGTCGGGCCGCACCATCACCTTCCGCGGCTATCTCCAGGCGTACGTCGAAGGAAATGACGACGCGGAGAGCACCGATGACCAGGAGTCGCCGCTGCCCGTGCTCAAGCAGGGTGACCTCGTGACGGTCGCCTCGCTCGAGGCCAAGGGCCACACCACCTCGCCGCCGGCCCGCTTCACCGAAGCCTCGTTGGTCAAGAAGCTCGAAGAGCTCGGCATCGGCCGCCCGTCGACCTACGCGTCGATCATGGGGACGCTCCAGGCGAAGTACGTCTGGAAGAAGGGGCAGGCGCTGATCCCCAACTGGGAGGCCTTCGCCGTCGTCAAGCTGATGGAGAAGCACTTCGAGGACCTGGTGGACCTCAAGTTCACCGCCGAGATGGAAGGCGACCTCGACCAGATCGCCAACGGCGAGCGCGAGAAGGTGCCGTACCTCAAGGAGTTCTACTGGGGTGACAAGAAGCTGCACCGCGGCCTCAAGAAGCTCGTCACCGAGAACATCGAGAACATCGACGCCGCCGAGATCAACTCGATCTACATCGGTGGTCCCGAGACCGGCATCGTGGTCAAGCCGGGCCGCTATGGGCCGTACATCAAGCGCGGGGAAGACACGGTCTCGGTGCCCGACTCGTTGCCGCCCGACGTGGTGACCGTCGCCAAGGCCGAGGCGCTGCTGGCGATGCCCAAGGGAGACGTGCCGATCGGCACCGACCCTGCGTCGGGGCTCTTCGTCTACGTGAAGCAGGGCCGCTTCGGACCCTACGTGCAGCTCGGCGAGGTGACCGACGACTCGAAGCCGAAGACGGCGTCGCTCTTCTCCACCATGAAGGCCGACCAGGTGACCCTGGAGCAGGCCCTCGAGTTGCTGACGCTGCCCCGCGTGCTGGGCCCCGCGGAGGACGGCGAGGAAGTCAGCGCGCAGAACGGCCGCTACGGCCCGTACCTCACCAAGGCCAAGGACAGCCGCAACCTCGGCGCCGAGAACGAGGCGAAGCTGCTCACCATCACGCTCGCCGAGGCGCTGGAGATCTTCAAGCAGCCCAAGGTGTTCCGCGGCCGCGGGCAGGCCAAGCCGGCGACGGTGGTCGGCAAGGATCCCGCGAGCGGGAAGGACCTGCTGCTCAAGGAAGGCCGCTTCGGCTGGTACATCACCGACGGCGAGACGAACGCCTCGCTGCGCAAGGGTGACGAGCCCGGCGACCTCACGGTCGATCGCGCGCTCGAGTTGATGGCGCAGCGCCGTGAGTACATGGCGTCGCCCGAGGGCCAGGCGAAGGCCGCGCAGCGCGGCGCGAAGAAGGCGAAGAAGACGAAGAAGCCGAAGGCGGCGGCGAAGACGTCGAAGAAGGCCCCGGCCGCAGACGAGCCGGCGACGACGGACGCACCCGCGAAGGCGGAGAAGAAAGCGAAGAAGCCGGCCGCGAAGATCGTGAAGGCCGACAAGGCTGAGAAGGCCGAGCCGAAGAATAAGGCAGCGAAGAAGCCGGCCGCGAAGGGCAAGGGCACGAGGAAGAACGCGTGAGCGCCGCCACCCGTCGCGAGAGCAACGAGGAGAAGCAGTTCCTCGAGAAGTACCGCGCGAAGGACTACCCGCGGCCCTCGGTGGCGGTGGACCTGGTGATCTTCACCATCATCGACGCGCAGCTCCGCGTGCTGGTGGTCAAGCGCCAGGAGCACCCCTTCAAGGGCGAGTGGGCGCTCCCCGGCGGCTTCGTGCGTGTCGGCGAGACGGCGAAGGATCAGGGCGAGGACCTCGACACGGCGGCGCAGCGCGAGCTGAAGGAGGAGACGGGTCTCGACTCCGACCGCGTGCACATCGAGCAGCTGTACACGTTCGGTGGGGCGGGGCGCGACCCGCGCATGCGGGTGATCTCGGTGGCGTACTTCGCGCTGGTGCGGCCCGATCTCGCGCCCTTCGTGAAGGCCGGCGGCGACGTCAGCCACGCTGACTGGATCCCCGTCGACCAGCTCAAGAAGGCCGACCTGGCGTTCGATCACCGCGAAGTCATCGAGCTCGGCCTGGCGCGGGTGCGCGGCAAGCTCGAGTACTCCGGCATCGCGTTCGATCTGGTGCCGCTGACCTTCACCATCCCCGAGCTGCGGCACGTGTATTCCATCGTGCTCGCCCGGGAGATGGACCCCGGCAACTTCCGCCGCAAGTTCAACCGCATGCTCGATGACGGGCTGATCGAGCAGGCTCCCGGCAAGCGGATCACGGCCTCGAAGCCGGCGACCGTCTACCGCTTCAAGCGCCGCTGAAGGATCGCCCCATGCGTTGGCTCCTCGTGTTGGCCCTCGCGGCCGCCCTCGTCGGCTGCAAGAAGAACGAGCCCCCTCCGCCGGCCGCGCCGCCGGTCGCCGATCGGGACCGCGCGTTCTGGAAGTGGGTCGGGGGCCACGTCGAGGCGCTCAAGCAGGTGAAGACCGGGCAGGAACCGGTGACGGCCCAGCTGTCGACGGAGCTGGAGAAGGTCGAGCCGGGCCTCGTCTTCGAGCTGGGCGTCGGGCGGGAGCCCTTCGAGCTGATCATCAGCGCGGACGGTGAGCGGAAGCGGTTCCCCACGGTGAAGCGTCTCGTCGCGGCCGCCGGCGAGCTGCCCGGCACGAAGGTGATCGCCTTCCGCCCGCGCAAGGACGTCGAGGCCTTCTCGATGGACGTGGCCGGGCAGAAGCTCTCGGGCTCCAACCTCTGGTTCCTCGCCGCGCCCGACCCGGACCCCAAGCACGCCGGCCTGGTCGCGGTCACCATCTCCGTCGAGGGGATGACCGACGTGAACGCCGAGGCGATGAAGAACGCGGCCTTCCTCCTGCTCGAGGCCTCGGTGGGGGAGTTCGACCTCGAGACGAAGGTCGGCGCCATCGACGTGGTGACCGTGACCGAACAGAACGGCGCGCCGTTCAAGAAGCTCAAGGAACTCCCGGCCACGCTCGACGGCTGGAAGTAGGCTCCGCGGGGCGATGACGAACGCCCTCCTGCTCGGACGCTTTCACGCCGTGACCCTCGCGCAGTCTGACTGGCTGGCCTCGCTGTCGAAGGCGCCGGTCGATCGGTTGATCTGCGTGGTCACCAGCGCGAACCACCAGTCGACGCGTCGCAACCCGCTCGACGTGGCCACCCGCGAGGAGATGCTCGCGCCGGCGCTGGCCCGGAGCGGCAAGCCGTTCGACCTGGTGCGCGTCGACGACGTCCCCGACAGCGGGGCCTGGGTGGAGCACATCGCCGCCGAGGTGCAGCGCCAGCACGGGGTTGGGATCTCTGCGCGTGACACCGTGGTGTATTCCGCCAACCGCGACGTCGACGCGCTGTTCCACGCGCGGGGTTACCGGGTCGTTGCGCAAGAGGTGAAGGGGCTCACCCCGCACGAGCTCGTACAGCGGGTGGCCGATGGCAAGCCCTGGGCCGATGAGGCCTCCGCTGAGACGCGGGCGGTCTACGGGCGCCCCCAGGTGGTGGCGAAGCTGCACGACATCTTCAAGCAGGCGCTGCTCAACGACGACGGCGAGCTGGGGCACCTGCGCGACTTCCTCTCGTACGGCGCGATGATGGACGCGTCTCTGGTGCAGAAGCTGGAAGACCTGGTCCCGTTCCTCGTTCCGGGGTGCATCGTCGACAAGGGCTGCGGCACCGGGCGGCTGCTGGTGGAACTCTCGCGGCTGTACCCCGCCTCGCAGTTGGTGGGCGTCGACCTCTCGCGCGAGTTCCTGCGGGTCTGCGACGAGAACACCTACGCCACCGACGACGTGACCCTGGTCTTCGGCAACGTCATCGATCGCAACGTGCCGCCGGGGAGCGCGACCTCGGTCATCTATTCGTCGGTGATGCACGAGGTGCACTCGTACAGCGGTTACGACGTGACGCAGATCGACCGCGCGCTGGGCAATGCCTTCACCGAGCTCGCCCCCGGTGGGCGGGTGCTGATTCGCGATGGGATCAGCCCTGAACCCGCGACGTGGCGGCTGCGGCTCCTCACCCCCCACGTGCGGGAGACCTTCGTGCGCTTCGCCGCCGAGTTCTGTCACGGCCGCGGCGCGAAGTTCGAGCGGCTGAGCGACGACACGGTGCGGCTCTCGTCGCACGATGCCAACGAGTTCCTCTGCAAGAAGGACTACCTCAAGAACTGGCACATCGAGGTGCACGAGGAGTTCGGCCCGCTCACGCTCGAGGGGTGGCGCGCGGCGCTGGTCCAGGCGGGCTTCACGCCGGTGCACCTGCAGGCGTACGCCAACCCGTGGATCGTGCGGCACCGCTACGAGGGCCTGGTGGAGGTGCTCGACGACGCGGGCGCGAAGCTGCCCTGGCCGCCGACGAACATGGTGGTGGTGGGGCAGAAGCCGTAGCGCGGCTCAGGCCGCGGGCAACACGACCTCGAAGAGCGCGCCTTCCCCCGGGTCGCAGACGCGCAGCTCACCCTTGAGACCCGCGATGATGGTCTGGCTGATGTACAGGCCCAGGCCGGTGCCCTGGCCGGCGGGCTTGGTGGTGAAGAACGGCGAGAACAGCCGCGAGCGCACGTCCTCGGGAATGCCGGGGCCGAAGTCGCGGACGCCGATGATGATGCGGTCGCCTTCGCGGCGCGTAGAGAAGACGACCTCCCGCCGGGGTGCGTCGCCGAGGGCCTGGGTCGCGTTGATG